>CAZAPU010000001.1:0-18037 GCA_964487215.1 uncultured Mycoplasma sp.
CACTCCTATTTTTATACTTATTAACATTACAGTTAAATTATATAATATACCCCCCCCTGTCAAGTTTTTTCTTATTAACATTTTTTATTTTTGCAACAAAAAAAGCACTTTTGTGCTTTTAATACATTTTTACTACTTCTAATTTTTTATCATTATGAATCATAACAACAGTTACTTCTGTTGGATATCCTAAATCTTCTTCATATTCAATAGTAACAATTCCCTTGTAAGTATTATTATCTTCAATATCATTATACTTATATGTTGTTTGTTCCATTGTTTTTATCTCTACATTTTTTATTATTGGTAAAACTTGATCTCTATCGCCATAAATATTATGTTCAATATATTTATAAACTGTTTCGCTAGCTTCAAGTACAAAATTATCTCTTAAACTTTCTTTTAAGAATTGTACTCCACCAACATCATTTTTTGATACTTTATTATCTAAGTTATAGAAATCTGCTACTAATAGTTGTGCTACTAATCTTGCATATGCTTCTTCATCTATTTCATCTTTATTTAAAACTGTTACTAATTCTTTAAATAAATTCTTATATAATTTTGTTTCAGTTTCTTCTAAAACATAACCAAATGTATCAATTTTTTCTTCAACTTTTACTTTACTAGTTGGCTTATCATTATCAAAAAATCTCTTGTATGCTAAATAACCCATTCCTACTAGTACTATTGCTACTACAGCAATAATAGCTATTTTAAATGATTTTTTTACTCCCTTTTTTAATTTCATATTAATTTTCACCTTCATACCTTTCTGTAGATAATTCCTTTTTAAAATAATTATATACTACAATATCATTAGAAACTTCTAAAATATTTGAAGAATACTCCTTATATTTACTAATATAATCTTCTTCTAAGGGAACATCTTTTAATAGTTTATATTCGCCTTTATTATCATTATAGTAAACATAATTAGTTAAGAAATTTCCATTTGGAAATACTACCACATTTTCATTTGAATTTATAACATCATTACCTAAAGCATATTTATTATAAATTCCTAACATATTTCCAAGAGTTGGCATTAAATCTACCATTCCTGTTACCGTTGATACTGTTTTTGCATAATTTTGTTTTATATTATCATCTTTTGACCAAATAATACATGGTACTCTTCTATTTATTTCATACCAATAACTGTCAAGTTCAACATAGCTCTCATCTTCTATTGTTTTTACACTATCAGTTGTGTAATCATAATTATATAATTTGTTCCATTCACTCCTAGCAATTCTTGCATCGTGATCTCCATATACAACTATAATAGTATCATCAAGTATTCCCGCTTGATCTAATAAATCAATTAATAAGCCAATTTGTTCATCAGCATAATGAACTGATTTAAAATAATTACCAAGTTTTGTTCCCTCTAAATATGGATATTGAATACCATCAACTGTCATACTTACATCATATTCACCATATTTATCAATATCTTCAAATGGAGTATGATTACTTAACATAATAAGTGTACCATAAAACTTTTCATTTTTACTAGCATTTTCTTTTATATATTCTACAGATTGTGTAAAAAATGATTTATCTGATAAACCAAATCCAATTGTTTCATCAATATTATAAGATGCTTTTTCATAAAATTTATCATATCCTAAATTCTTATGCATTACATTTCTATTCCAAAAATCACCAGTATTTGCATGCATACTAAATATATAATAACCTTTATCTTTTAATAAATTATACATTGTAATATATTCCCTATCAGGATAATTAACAAATACAGTTCCACTGTTTACTGGCATTAATGAAGTAGCTACTGTAAATTCTGTATCTGAGGAAGTACCTACACTTACCTGTGAATAATAATTGTCGAAATAAATGCCTTCCCTTGCCAATTTATTTAAATTTGGTGTAACATCTAATCCATTAAAGTTTTGTTCCATTGCTAAAGTCTGAATACTTTCAGCATGAATGGCAATTACATTCTTATCTTTAAAAATATCTGAATAATTATTTACCGCATCTTCTTTTATATTTTCTTCATAATAATTATTAATTTTTCTATTAGCACTATCTGATCCAAATAAACTAGCCATTTGTGGTTCAATACTTTTTACAACATCATTTAATTGATATAAATAAACTCCAAATTTTGACACTAAATATTCTCTATTCCATTGATTATGAAATCTAGAAAAATCATATCCTTTTAAAGTAAATAAGAAAATTAATAAAATTACACTACACCAAGTCCATATTATTTTTAATTTATCTTTCTTTGTTGTTAAATCAATATTAATTCTTTTATTTTTTATAATTCTTTTATTAGCAATAACTAAAAATATCGGATACCACAAAACGATGAAAAATTTCAATTGTAATAGATTACCTACTACATTTGCCCCTCCTGTATCAGTATTAGTTAAAGCAAATGATATAAATGTTATAGAAATATAACTACTAAAATAATGATAATATACTATATTAGCAATACATATTATTGTAGATAAAATACAAAAAGTCATTAAATAAGCAAATCTTCTCTTCTTTTTAAGTAAAAAATAAATACTTGCAAATGCAATTGATACGAATAAATCAGCTAAAATTGGTGAAATAGCAAAAAAACTTTTTATAGTAAAAGCCCTTAATATAATACCATTTAATACAGCACCCAATATATAAAATGCTACAATTAAATTATTTTTTATAAAGTTATTTGTTGCCTTAAAAAAATCTATAATAGATTTTTTAGGATTCATTATTTTTTTTCCAATAAGGGCAACTTTATCCTTAGTATATTTTTTTATTTTTGTAAATACTGTTTCTTTTTTCATTCTTTTACTTCCACTTCCTTTGATTTGCCATTGCTATAACTATTAACATTTATTGCCATTCCTATCATAAATAAATATGATAAGAAATTAATCCATATTAACAGTATTAAAATGTTAGCAAAGTTTCCATACAATAAGTTATATTTTGCTATTTTTGTGATATAAAATGCAAATATTTCAGTAGATATAATCCAACCAAAAGTAGTAAATAGTGATCCCATTGTCGTCGTTCTGCTTTTTATTTTTTCATTTGGTGCCATAGTATATAAAAGTTTAATTGTAAAATATATAAATAAGAATGATATAAATACTTTTAAAAATTTATATACCCCAACATAATTATATAAGTATGTTGGTCTTTTTAACCATTCAAATATAAAATTAACTATTGTATCACCAAAAATTGGGATAAATATCATAAACAAGAATAATGCTATTACAATAATTGTCATAATAAAAGCTTTAAGTCTAACTTGTAAAAAAGTTTGTGCTTTTATTTTATATAATTCATTAGAAGTAATAATTATTGAAGCTGGTCCATTTGTCCCAACTATTAAGTAACAGAATATTAATAAAAATAAATTAACATTAGGCACACCATTATTTAATAGTGGTACTACAATATCAAAAAGTGCCTTTGGTAAGAGTCCTTTTAATTCAGTTACTAAATTAAAATTATTCATTAAAGCAGAAGCAATCGCAGTGCAAATAGCTAATATAGGTATAAATGATAATAAGATATAAAAAGCTAAATGCCCTGGTAATACTTTCATTTCAGGCAATTTTATAATATTTAAAAAATTGTTCCATATTCTTTTAATTCTTGTTTTCATATTTTTTATTTATAATTTTGTTCCTTATCCACTCTCATTTCAATTGTTGCTTCATTTATAGCATCATCAATAGTTTTTATCTCATCTTCAATAACACTATATCCTAAAGCAGCACCAAATCCATAAGGTAATTTTTCGAACTCTTTTGATAATTTAGATATATAAGTTGAAACTTGTGTTTTACTATAACCAATTAAATAAATTAAGAATTCATTTCCATCAGTTCTAACAATTTCACTTTTTTCTAATTGAGTATTAATTAATACAGCAGCTGCTTGTTTAATTAATTCATTACCTTCTTCATGACCATAATTATCATTAACATATTTTAAATTATTTAAATCAATTATAATAATAGTTCTTGGATATACTTTTGTATCATCCCATTTTTCAATATTATCATTCAAATAATTTCTATTTTTTAGATTTGTTAACATATCATTATATTTTAATATATTTTCTTTTTTACTTATTTTTAATTTTTTAGAATTTTTAATAATTATAATACTTAAAAGTATAATTATTATTGGTAATAATATTATTGCTAAGAAAATAAAATATATTTCTTTAAAACTTGATTGATTAGCAGAAATATTTAATAATTTATTTATTCCTCTTACTTTATAAGTATCATAATTAGTATTATCAACTACAAAATCTAATAATTCATATAATACTTTATTTTTTGCATTTACTACAAAACTATAATTACCTTTAAATGTATCAGTGAATAAATATTTATAGTTATCTAAAACTGAATCTTTCAAATATAAATAATCTACTTCATCTAACACAATTATTCCATCTTCACTAATTTTTTCTGAATATTTTTTCATAGTTTTTACATTATAATTATCTTTAAAATTATCATACAAATAATTATCTTTTAATAAATATAATTTTTTATTTATTAAACCACTCTTATTACTTATATCGATATATTCATTACTAACTGCTACTAATCTTTCATCAAATGATGAGCTTGTTTTTAAATATTTATTATTTTCATAATCAAAGTTAATATATGCTACATCTACACTTCCATTTTTTAAGGCTGTTTCTAAATCAGATTGTGAATTATATTCAATATATTTAAATTCCATATTTAACATATTAGTCAAAGTATTAATATATTCTCCAGCCACTCCATATAAACTACTATGACTTTCTACATTATAAGCAACATTTTTTACATATCCATATTTATATACTCTACTAGTAAGACTAGATTTTTCTAACTCAGTAATACCCGCTGTTTCTCCATAAAAATTCATTAAACTCTGTTCAAAATCTAATACAAAGTTTTTATTTAGCCAATTTTTAACACTTTTTTCTAAAATATTGTTAAGTCTTTCTTCGGTTCCCAATCTTAATACAACTTTATTAGAAATATTAGTTAAATTATAATTAACAAATATTCCTTCTTCACTCACTATATTTTCTAGATATGTATATCTTGGAACAGCAGCATAATTAATACTTCCGTTTTTTACAGCAGTTAAAATATCACTTATATTATTATAAGTATTCAAAGTAATATTAATTTCAAAATTATTAGCTGTAATACTTTCGCTATCATCAGATAAGATTCCTACAGTAGAACCACTAATTTGATTTAAATTTGAAATATATTCATCATTTTTACCAAGTAAAACATAAGTATCTTCAAATACTAAAATATCGTTATTTTCTATAATATCATTGTTTTGTAATACCACAAATGATGGCCCTTTTAAATCAGCTTTAGGATAATTATAAGGTTTTCTATTAAAATTTAATCCTGTTGTTTCCTCAAATTCATTTAAAAATGTGAATAAAGCACCATTACCAGATTCAGATAATACATAAATATTATTAGGTATTTCTATATCAATCAATGTTGTTTTATTTTTTTCAATCCATTGTTTTTCTAATAATGTTAGGCTACTTTCTTCATCTTCTGCTGTTAAGAAGTAATAAACTCCAATACCAATAATAGCAATTACAGTTATTGCTATTATTACTTTTAATAATAAGTTTTTTACTTTCTTTCTATTTTTATTTTTTTTCATAATTGCTACTCCTATTTAGATTCAGAATATGAAAATGCTTCTGAATCTTTATTTAAATATCCTATAATTGGATATCCAGTAGCTTCTTCATTTTCATTTGTAAAAAACACTTGAACATCAAAATATTTTTTTTGATCTTCTTCCAAATTTTCCATAATCATTGGAGTTAAACTTTTTGCATCTTCTACTGAAGTACCATCTTTAACTTCAATTACTACATTATAAATTTTTCCTTTTACATAACTAGAATAATCAGCTACAAATTCTTTTTCTTTAATAGCTTTTTCTAATTTATCCATTTGTTCTTCAGTAATTTCTACAGATTCAATTCCATCTAAACGATTTCCATATACAGGTGAACCGATATTTGGAAATAAAAATCTATAAACCGCAAAACCTAATACAACTAATAGAATAAATATTATTATTGCCATTGTCGTATATTTATTGTTTTTTAAATCATTTAATAATTTTTTAATCATTTTAAACACTTCCTTATTAAAGTTATTATACATTATAAATAATTAATAATCAATTTACAAAATATTTACATTTTTAATAGTAAATCAATTAACAATTCATTAACTACCCTTGGATTAGCACTACCTTTTGTCTCTTTCATTACAAGACCCATCAAATATTTTATTGCATTATCTTTACCATTTTTATAATCTAATACAGACTTTTCATTTTCTGAAATTATTTTTTCAATTATTGATTTTAATTCATCTGTATCATTAACCAATGAAATACCTTTTTTGATTAATATTTCATCTATTGTTGAATTATCTTCCATAATATCATTTAATATATCTTTAAATATTTTAGATGATATTTCTTGATTAGATAATTTATTTACTAATGATTCAAATTTTGGTTCTAGAGCAGTATTTTCAATTGAAATACCATTCTTATTTAAATAAAATGAAATATCTCCTAGTAAAATATTACTTGCTACTTGAAAATTAATATTTGAATTAATAAACTTGTTAATAAAGTCACATAATTCTTTATTATTTAAAAGCTTCTCAACATTTAAACTTGGAATACCTTTTTCCAAATATTGTTTTCTTCTTTCATTTGGTAAATGTATTAATTCTTTTTCTACATCAGTAATATATTCATTTGATAAATTAATGTAAGGTATATCTGGTTCTGGAAAATAACGATAATCATTACCTATTTCTTTTTTTCTCATCAAGACTGTTGTATTGTTTTTTGAATCAAATCTTCTAGTTTCCTCTTCGATAGCAATACCTTTTTCTAATAATTCTGTTTGTCTTTTGATTTCTTCTTCAATTGCAATTCCTACAAATGAAATAGAACCAATATTCTTTATTTCACATTTAGTTCCTAATATATCATTATTACTAATAGATACATTTACATCTGCTCTCATTGAACCTTCTTCTATTTTGCAGTCACTTATTTCAAGATAAAACATTAATTCTCTTAATCTCTTTAAATATTCCATTGCTTCTTGTCCGCTTTTTATTACTGGTTTTGTTACAATTTCTATTAGAGGAACACCTGCACGATTATAATTTAAAAGAGTTTTTCCATCAATATGAATACTTTTACAAGTATCTTCTTCCATATGAATTCTTTCAATTTCTATTTTTTTTGTTTCACCATTAATGTCTATTTCTAAATAACCATCATGTCCTATAGGAGTTCTACTTTGAGTAATTTGATATCCTTTAGGTAAATCTGGATAAAAATAGTTTTTGCGATCAAAGTGCATTCTTTTATTTATTGAACAATTTAATGCAAGTGCTGCTTTTAATGCTTTGTGAACTACTTCAAAATTAACTCTAGGTAATACTCCAGGATATCCTAAATCAATTATATTAACATTTTTATTAACAAATGAATTATAATCATTTAATGAATCACTGAATACTTTAGTATTAGTCTTAAGTTCCATATGAACTTCTATTCCTATTGTAGGTATATAATTAGTCATTATTAACACCTCCTGGAATTAAATTTAAATCAAGTTCTTTTTCAATAAAACTTGCTAGTTGATAAATCATTGTTTCATTAAATTTATCTGCAATTATTTGCATTCCAATTGGTAATTTATCTTTTGAAAACCCTATTGGTAAACTCATACCTGGAAGTCCAACCATATTAACAGGTATCGTTAATATATCATCTAAGAAACTCTTGTTAGGATCATCTAATTTTTCACCAATTTCATAAGGCAATGTTGTAGTTGTTGGTCCAATAATTAAATCATAGTTAGAAAATACTTTATTAAACTCATTAGCCATACTTTTTCTTATTTTCAAAGCCTTATTATAATAAGTTATAGCATTAGGACCACTAAGTAAATATGAACCAATCATAATTCTTCGTTTAACTTCACTACCAAAACCTTCACTTCTTGTTTTCTTGTAAAGTTCTTCTAAATTAGTAGCAGTATCATTACTATAACCATATTTTATACCATCAAATCTAGCTAAATTACTACTTGCTTCACCAAGAGCAATTATTTGATATAAAGGTACTGCAGCATCAATAAATGGAATATCAATAATATCAACAGTAACATTATTTTTTTCTAGCATACCTTTTACAAAATTTATTTTTTCTAATATTTCTTTATTAATTAAATCAGATATATAAAATCTAGGAATAGCTACTTTTAAATTAGATATATCCATACCAATATTTTTAGTAAAATCTTCAGAAGTTTCTATATTAGTTAAATCTCTTTTATCTTTTTTACAAATGTTATTTAAGAGTAATGCATTTTCATAAACACTTCTACTTATTGGACCTATTTGATCTAATGAAGAAGAAAATGCAATAAGACCAAATCTTGATACTCTACCATAAGTAGGTTTTAATCCAACAGTTCCGCAAAAAGAACTAGGTTGTCTAATTGAACCTCCTGTATCGCTTCCTAAACTTAAAGGAACTATTCTTGATGATACAGAAACTGCACTACCACCAGAAGAACCTCCTGATACTAATTTCTTATTCCAAGGATTTAATACAGGTCCATAATAACTTGTTTGATTTGATGAACCCATTGCAAATTCATCCATATTTGTTTTGCCTATAATAATCATATTACTTTCATTAATTAAATCAATAACATGTGAATTATAAATTGGCATAAAATTACTTAACATTTTTGAACCACAAGTAGTTAATAAATCCTTTGTAACAATATTATCTTTTATTGTAATTGGTATACCAAATAATAAGTTATCAACTTCTTTATCTTCTAATGACTTAGCCATTTCTATTGCAGATTCTTTGTTTAAAGTAATAAAACAATTTAAATCTTTATTATTCTCAATTCTTTCAAATGATTCCAATACTAAATCAATTGGTTTAATTTTTTTATTTTTCAATAAATCATTTATTTCAAGAATACTTAAATCTAAATATTTACTCATCAAAACCACCTCTCACTTCAATATAATTATCATATTTATGAGGAGCATTTTTTAATACATCAGAAACATCCAGCATTTCTCCTTCTTTATCAGCAGTTAAAACACATTCGTTATCTAAAGGATTAATCATTATTTGTTCTGTTGTTTCTTCTACATTATTTATTTTATCTATTTCATCTAGTATCGCTTTTAATTCATAACTATATTTATCTATTTCTTCATTCGTTAATTCTAATCTACCGAGATTAGCAACATGAAGTACTTCTTCTTTTGTTAATTTATCCATAACTTCCTCCATCTACATAATTATAGCAAATAATATAAGTTTTTTCCATATAAATGAAAAAGAATTCATTTGAATTCTTATATATTTCTTATAATATTTACTACCCAGCTAATAATTAAAAAAATGATAATTATATAATAGTACTTTAGTAAAATATTATTATATATTTTTTCTAAATTATTAGTATTTTTAACAACATCAATTACTATAATAATTAAAAGTAATATAATAATATTAAATAAAGGTATTCCTAATATATTATAATTAAATGCTTTTATAAAATTTAAATTTATTATAGCATTAAATGATCTTGTTAATCCACAACCAGGACAAGGAATATTAAATACTTTTTTAAATAAACAAGGTACTGGTATTAAAAATAATAGTATAATAAAAATTAATATTATTAAAAACGATAATATTAATTTTTTATTTTCTTTAGTCACTTAATGGTTTTCCTTGTGCATCAACATTAATTGTACCAGTTAAAATTTGTATTCCTTCAACTAATCCCCAAATTTCTGAAACAACAGCTAAAACTCCACAACTTAATACAGATAATAACAATTGAGTTAATGCTTTATTATTATAACCTAAATAAAAATTATGAATTCCTAAGGAACCCAAAAATATTCCTAATAAGCCAGCTACTATTTTTGATTTTGCTGTTGGATCTTTTGGTGTTGCTGTTGTCTTATTAAGAGCTGCACCACATTTTAAACATACATCTTGAGTTTCAGTTACTTTTCCTCCACAATTTGAACAAAATTTTGCCATATTACATGCCTCCTACTTTTTTATTATAACATTCTTATATTTTTTTTTAATCATTACATGTTGTACATGATTGTGTTTTCATAAATTTTACATTTTGAGTTAAAATTTGTTTTAACTCTTCTTTTTTAGTTTCTGTCCAATAATCAGTTGTTTCTATTCCACTTACCATTGAAGTTTCATTATTATGAGCCACAACTTTTCCTTCTTTTACAAAAACCACTTCTGGAACAAATATTCTTTTATTACTATTTTCATCTACATCTAAGTATTCATCTAATAATGTAACTAATTCTTGATAAAGTGATGAATTTTCTTTTCTATCATTATAAATATTAAAATAATGGATCTTTTCAACTTTATTTTCCTTTGCAACTTCATTTAACATTGGTACATATGCTTGACACCATTTACATTCAGGAAATCCAAGATAAATAATTCCTGTATCATTTTCAATTATATTAATTATTTCTTCAATTGTATTGTAAACAAACAAATTATCTTCAGTTACAGTTGTATATTCCTCAGCAAACTTTTTATTGTCATCTACTTTATTTAATTTTTTAACAACTATAAATGCTCCTATTAAAAGCACTAATACTATTAAACAAATTAATATTTTATTTATTCCTTTTTTAACAACTTCTACATCAGGAGTTTCTTCATTAATTATTTCTTTTTCTTTTTTCATATTTACCTCCAACTTACAAAAATATTATAACATAATTGCATAAATTTTATTATATTTTTTTATATTTTGATAATAATAGTATTAGAAATAAGGTGAAATAATGGATAATAATTTAGAAAAAAATATAGAAGTAATAAAAAAAGAATATAATAATTCCCCAGATATTATTTCAAGAACAATTACTATTAATAATAAAAAAATAGCATTAATGTATAATCAAAGTCTATGTGATAGTAAACATATAAATAATTTTATATTGAAAAATATTAGTTACTCTATTGAATTGGATAAAAAATTAACCATTACTTCTGTTTTTGATTTTTTTTATAATAGTAGTCCTGCAAATAATGTTATAAAAATTGATTCATATAAAGATATCTATGAATACCTAAGCAATAGCTATACAATAATATTATTTGATAATGTAAAAGAAGCAATAGCTATTGAAACTAAAGAAAATCTTTCTAGAGGAATCCAAGCTCCTACAATTGAACAAACTATTGGTGGTCCAAAAGATTCATTTAATGAACATTATATGACTAATATTGGATTAATTAGAAAAAGAATAAAATCTACTAATTTAGTACTTGAAGAAAAACAAATAGGTAGAGAAACAAAAACTAAAGTTGGAGTTTTATATATGAAAAATATTATTGAACAAGAACTTCTTGATTCAGTAAATAAAAAACTCAATGAAATTGATATAGATGGCATCATTGATAGTACTTATATAAAAGAATATATTGAAAGTAAAAATTCTGTTTTTTCTTTAATAAGAGCAACGGAAAGACCTGATGTATTATCGATGAATTTATTGAATGGAAAAATAGGAATTATTGTAGAGAATTCCCCTTTTGCTCTTATCATACCTACTTTCTTTATGGAATTATTTAACACACCTGAAGATTATTATCAAAAATCAAAAAATGTTACAGTTACTAGAATAATTAGATATATTTCATTTTTTATTGCTATTTTATTGCCTGCTTTTTATATCGCTATAACAACTTATAATCATGAAACAATTCCTGATACTTTATTAATTAATTTTGCCTTGCAAAGAGAAGGAGTTCCTTTTCCAGCTTTTATTGAAGCTGTAGGTATGAGTTTAATTTTTGAAATCTTACGAGAAAGTGATATACGAATGCCTAGTTTATCCGGTAGTTCAATTTCAATACTTGGTGCAATAGTTTTAGGAGATGCAGCAGTTGCAGCAGGTGTTGTATCACCTATTATGGTAATGGTAATAGCAGTAAGTGCTATTAGCTCATTAATGTTTTCAGGTCCAGCTATGACTAATGGGATTAGAACTTGGAGAACAATATTTATGATTTTTGCTTCACTTTTTGGTATACCAGGAATTATCTTTGCTAGTTTTCTTTTTATATTAATATTAAACGATATGAAATCATTTGGTAAACCTTATTTATATCCATTAGCTCCATTTAATTTCAATTTATTTGCAAAAGCAATTTTTAAAAAGAATATTAAAAAAGAAACAAAAAGAAATCCTCTCCTTACAGATAAAAATTTTGAAAGGAATAAATCATGAAAAAAATATTAACAAGTATCCTATTAATAATTATTCTTACTACCGGATGTAGTTATAGAGAATTAAATGATTTAGCTATTGCCAATTCAATAGGAATTGATTATGTCGATAATCAATATATTGTAACTGTTCAAGTATTAAATTTAAAAAAAGAATCTGAAGAAAATGAACAAGAAAAAGCAGTAATATATAAAGCAACAGGTGAAACACTTGCAACAGCTTTTAGAAACATTTCTTTAGGTTATCCAAAAACACTTTATTTAGGACATCTTGAATTAGTGATTCTAGGGCAATCAATGTTAGATAAAGATTTAAGAGAAACATTTGATTATTTTTTAAGAAGTCCTGAAGCAAGAAATGAATTTGATGTTTTATTTAATCCAACTGGCTCTGCTAATGAAATACTTGAGCCAGCTAAGGAAAAAGCAAATTCTTTTCCTAGTAAAGAAATTATAAGTACAATTGAAAATAGTATGAATAGACAAGGTACAACTGTAAAAATGAATATGGAACAATTTCTTGCTCTTGAACTAGAAAAAGGTATTGATCCCGTTTGTACAACGATTGAAACAATTGATGATGAACCTAAATTAACAGGAATTATTGCTTTAAATAATAATCATTCTAATTTTAAATTATCAAAAAAACAAGCAATAGCATATAACATTTTTAATGAAAATTTTTATGATATTATTGTTAAATTAACATATAAGGATGAATTAATGGATTTTGCAATTGTTAAACCAACTGTTGATATAAAAATGGATTTTAAAAAAGAACTGAATATAGATATTAAAGTAAAACTATCTTCTCAAATATCTGAAGTAAGACAAAAAATTAATTTGGAAGATACAAAAATACAAAAGGAACTTGAAAAAAAATTAAGCAAAGAAATTAAAGAATATGTAAGTGAATTATTACAAGGATGCAAAGAAAATAATATAGATGTTTTAGGTTTTAAAAATATAATTTATAAAAAATATAATAATTATTATAAAGAATACAAAGATAAGAATATATATGAAATAGCTAATATAAATCTAACAGTTGATTCCAATGTATATCGTTATGGAAATATTTATAGAAGTGCAGAGGGAGAATAATTATGCATAAAATTAGTTCTAGGCAAATATTTACTTTTGCTTGTATGTTAAGTTGTTTTTTATTTCCTGGTTTTGGTGATACCCTTATATTACAAACAGGTAAAAACAGTTCTGCCATTGCAGCAATTATTGGAATAGTAATTGGTTTTATACCTATTATATTAATATTATCTATTTCAAAACAAACAACTGATAAAAATATTTTTGAATTAAACAGAGAAAGATTTAAATTTTTTGGAACCATTTTAAATATTTTATTAATTATTGGTATTATATATATTATGATGGTAGGAACTTGGTCCATAATTAACTTTACTGTAAGTCAATTTCTAACAAGAACTTCCTATTATTTAATTTTATTTGCTATGAATGCTTTAGTAGCCTTTGCTGTTTTTAAAAAGAAAGAAGTAATGGGAAGAGCATCAATAGTACTATTAGTGATTTTCATATCTATTAGTGTATTTGCTTTTATATTTCTGGTACCTGTAGTAGAAATTAATAATATTTATCCTATTATTGATGTTAACAAAACAAGTTTTATAAAAACTGTTTTAATGCACCCTACTTTTTCTGTTCTTCCTTTAATTGGTTTATTATTTATTAAAAGGAATGAAGTTGTTGATAAAGAAAATATAAATAAAAAAATAATTTATGGTTATTTATTTGGTACAATTTTATCATTAATATTTTTATTTCTTATCATTGGGGTATTTGGAATAGATTTAGGTGTTTTATTTACATATCCAGAATATAGTTTATTTAAAAAAATAAATGCATTTAATTTTATTCAAAGAATAGAAAATGTAATTTCCACTATTATCTTTATTGCATCATTTGTATCCTTTACTATATTAGGTTCATTTCTAAAAGGTTTTGTTAAAGAAACATTTCAAATAAAAAAAGAAACAGTATTAAATATTGTAATAATTATTCTTATATTCTTAATACCATTTCTATCTGTATATGCATTTCAAAACTATTTGATAATTTTCTTATATGAAAAATATCCAATCTTTGCTAGCTTTTTATTTGTTGTTCTATTTATAAATTATATTTTACTTACTATAACTAAAAAGAAAAAGAAAAAAACTTCAAAAAGTTAATTTCTTTTTATTTCATTATCTTTAGCAATTGTTATATTATTATTGTCATCTGTACTTTTGGGAGTGTAATTTATAATATTTTGACTTTTTAATGCATCATATAATGTTGGAGCTCCAATAAATCCAAATACACCGACCCAAATAGCTAAACTTAATTCTAAATTATAAAAATTTATTGCAAATGGAATTCCTATTGCAAAAGAAAATATTAAATTAGATATCCAAATTTGCCATCCTTTGGTGATAAAATCTAAATCCTTTATTTTTTGAATAAAAGCCATTAATATGACTGAAAAAGTAATACTTATTGTTAGTATATTTAATAATTGATCAGTTATTAAATTTTCCATATGTTCCTCCTCATTCTATTGGAATTGCATTAATTTTTTTAATTAAATCTTCTATTACATCACAACATTCAAATTCTTTATAAACATTATATAATTCTATTATTACTTCTTTTTCTTCAATTGTAATTGATTCTTTTTTTATACATAAATTATATCTTTCAATTATTTCTATTTTTAACAAAAATATTATTCCTTGATTTGCTAAGTCTAATTTTTTCTTATAAGCTGTTATTTGTTTAATTAAGTAAGTAAATAAAGATATGATTAAACCAAATAATATTTGAATCCAATACTGTGTTATAAAATTAAGCATCCAATTCACCTCTGATATATCGTATTCATATTTATAAAAATTGCATATAAAAACAAACTAGATAGAATTTAATAATTAAAAAAAACTATCAAATTTGATAGTTTTTAGTATTGTATTCCCCACACTACTAAATCTTTAGCAGGTTTACCGCATACTACACATTTATCATCAATATGTTCATGATTTTCTATTATACATCTTGATTTTGTTCCTTTTATTTCTTTCATTTTTAATTCACAGTTTTCATCACCACACCACATTGCTTTAATAAAACCTGGTTTAGTATTCATTATATTTTCAACTTCTTGTAAAGATTTAGCTTCATATGTTAAAGTTTCCATTCTCTTTTTTGCTGTTTCAAATAAATTGTTTTGAATTTTATCTAATAAATCTTTTGTATAATCAACAACGGAAATTGTTTTATCTACCACAAACTTTTCATATGTATCTCTTCTAGCAAAAGTAATTTTACCATCATTTAAATCTCTTTCTCCTACTTCAATTCTAACAGGTATTCCATTTACTTCCGCTTCTGCAAATTTAAATCCTGGAGTTTTATCACTATTATCTACATATACAGAAATATTATTTGATTTTAAATCTTCATAAATTTTATTTACTGTGTTATTAACTGTATCAGAAGATCCTATTGGAATTATTACAACTTGATTTGGTGCAATTTTTGGTGGTAAAACAAGTCCGTTATCGTCACTATGAACCATAATTAATCCACCAATCATTCTAGTTGATACTCCCCATGATGTTTGATAAACAAATTCTTCTTTATTTTCTCTATTCATAAATTTTATATTATAAGCTTTAGAAAACTTTTGACCAAAGTAATGGCTAGTACCAGATTGTAAAGCTACTCCATTATACATTAAAGCCTCAATAGTTAAAGTATACTCTGCTCCTGCAAATTTTTCTTTTTCGGTTTTTCTTCCAGTTAAAACTGGTATAGCTAAGTATTCTTCAAAAAATGTTTTATAAACATTTAACATATCTCTTGTTTCTTTTTCTGCTTCTTCTTGTGTTTCGTGAATTGTATGACCTTCTTGCCATAAAAACTCCCTACTTCTTAAAAATGGTCTTGTTTCTTTTTCCCATCTTAAAACATTACACCATTGATTATACTTTAATGGTAAATCGCGATAAGAAGTTACTACATTGCTATAGTAATCACTAAATAATGTTTCAGAAGTTGGTCTAATACACATTCTTTCATCCAATTTTTTATTTCCACCCTCAGTAACCCAAGCAACTTCTGGTGCAAATCCATTTATTAAATCACTTTCTTTTCTCATAAGATTCTCAGGAATTAATACTGGCATCGCTACATTTCTATGTCCTGTTTCTTTAAACATTGTATCTAATACTTGTTGCATTTTTTCCCAAATAGCATAACCATTTGGTTCAATTACAATACAACCTTTTACATTAGAATAATCTGCTAGTTTTGCAACTTTTACTATATCAGTATACCATTTTGCAAAATCAACATCACGAGCAGTAATAGAATTGTTTTTTTTCATTATAATCACCTTCAATAATGATATTTTATCATAGTTTTTTAAATAAAAAAATAAGGAAATAGATTTTTCTTTATTTTCTTATTCTTTTTTTAAAAACATATTCTCTTGATCGAGCTTCTTTTGACATTAAATTCTCGGTTTTTATTACAACTGAATTTAGTTTTGATACTTCTCTTTTTTGCTTTTCAAGTTTAGTCCAAATCATATGATATTCAAATGAATTTATTCTTCCTTCATTTTTTAATATATATGCTTGAGCCTCTTTAGAATCTATATCTTCTAGCATTAGTTGTTGTTCATTTTTTGTAAATCTATGTATTATCATCTAGTCCCCTCCCTTTTTGGCGAACTTATTAATTATACTACAAAAATAAAAAAACACAACAATTTTTTCTCAATTTGGTATGTTTTTTTGTTTTTTATGTAATTTTTTATTTTTTATAATTCTCAATGAATTGCTTTTTATATTCTTCAAAATTATCTTCTTTTATACTTTGTCTTATTTCTTCCATCATTTTTGTTAAAAATCTAATATTATGTATGGATAAAAGTCTTTGACCAAATGTTTCCTCTACTGATATTAAATGCCTTATATATGCTTTAGTAAAGTCTTCTTTATATTTATTGTTCTTTAAATTGATTTTACCAGTTCTTGTAAATGCATTAGCATGTCTTGCAATTCTTGTTGGTAACACACAATCAAATATATCTATTCCTCTTTCAACACCTTCAAGTATATCTATTGGTTCACCTACTCCCATTAAATATCTTATTTTATCTTTTGGTAAATAATCAACACAATTATCTATCATTTCATACATAGTTTTTTTGTCTTCGCCAACCGAAGTTCCACCAATTGAATAACCATCAAAATTCATTTTTACTGTTTCTTCGGCACTATATTTTCTTAAATCTTTAAACTCTCCACCTTGTACTATTCCAAATAACATTTGATTATCATTTTTATGAGCATCTTTTCCTCTTTTTGCCCAACGAAGTGTTCTTTCAACACTATTTTTCATATATTCATATGTACATGGATAATATGGACATTCATCAAATGACATAATTATATCAGCACCTAATTTATTTTGAATTTCAATACTTTTTTCTGGTGTTAAAAATAATTTTGTTCCATCAATGTGACTTTTAAATTTTACTCCTTCTTCACTTATATCTTTTGGCTTTGCAAGTGAAAAAACTTGGAATCCACCACT
>CAZAPU010000001.1:18047-40689 GCA_964487215.1 uncultured Mycoplasma sp.
TTAATATTGGTCCATTCCAATTCATAAATTTATGAAGACCACCTGCTTTATTAACAATATCTTCTCCTGGTCTTAACCACAAATGATAGGTATTTGCTAAAATTATTCCTGTATTGCATTCATATAATTCTTCTGGTGATAATGTTTTAACCGTAGCACGAGTTCCAACAGGCATAAACATTGGAGTTTCAAAATTACCATAAGTACTATGAATTATACCGTATCTTTTTTTATTATTTTCTTTTATTAATTCAAATTGCATCTTACTCATAAAAATCTCCTATCATCATTGCATCACCAAAGGAAAAAAATCTATATTTTTCTTTTATTGCTTCTTGGTATGCATTTAAAATCATTTCTTTACTAGCAAAAGCACTAACCAGCATAATTAAAGTTGATTTTGGTAAATGAAAATTAGTAATCTGAATATCTATAGCTTTAAATTTATATCCAGGATAAATAAATATATCTGTATTACCAAAGCATTCTTTAAATGTATTGTACTTATTCATAATTGTTTCAAGTGTTCTTGTAGATGTTGTTCCTACACTTATTATTTTTTTATTATTCTTTTTTGTATTATTTAATATTTCTGCTGTTTCTTTATTCATTTCATAAGATTCACTATGCATATGATGTTTAGTTATATCATCAACTTGTACTGGTCTAAATGTACCAAGTCCTACATGAAGAGTTATATATACAATATTTACACCTTTATTTTTTATTTGTTCAAGTAATTCTTTTGTAAAATGTAAACCTGCTGTTGGTGCAGCTGCACTACCAATATTTTTAGCATAGATAGTTTGGTATCTAGTTTGATCATTTAATTTTTCATGAATATATGGAGGAAGTGGCATTGTACCTAATTTATCTAATATTTCCATTAATATACCTGAATATTTTAATTTAAAATGCATTATTCCTTCATCAAATACTGCTATGCACTCTGCTTTAAGTAATCCATCTCCAAATGTAACAATAGTACCTATTTTTATTCTTTTAGCTGGTTTAACTAAGCATTCCCATAAATCTTCTTTTAAATTTTTAAGTAAAAGAATTTCAATTATCGCTTTTGTTTCTTCTTTTAAACCAATAAGTCTAGCAGGTATAACTTTAGTATCATTTAATACAAGTGTATCTCCAGCATTAATATAATTAATAATATCAGTAAATACTTTATGTGATATTTTTCCATTTGTTTTATTAACAACCATTAATCTAGAAGCACTTCTATTTTTTAATGGAGTTTGTGCTATTAGTTCTTGTGGTAAATTATAATCAAATTCTTCAATATTCATATACATCCCTCATTGCTTTTCATATTATAACAAAAAAAGGTAGATTTTTCTACCTTTTTATTGTATTACGATCATTATTTGATAAATAATTTTTTACTATTAACACTAAATAATCAGTAATAGCATTTAAAAACCATTCAGAGTTTAATTCTAGCTCTTTCTTTCCTTTAGCCTCTTCTAATAATATTTCTGAATAATGAATTATTTCAAACATTAATGATTCTCTTTCTTTTGGTAAAATATTTTTTCTTGTTAAATAATCATTAGTTATAGCTTTTATAACATTATTCATTAAGTCTTTTCCTTCTTGTTTTCCATTTACTGCTAAATCATAAATTTCTTTAATTGTTTTGGCTTTAATTTCTTTTTCCATGTCTTACTCCTTTAAAATAATTTTCCTTGTTTTGATTTGTCGAAATATTTATATGCAAGTTCTGTTGCAATTCTTCCTCTATTTGTTCTTTTTATAAAACCAATTTGAATTAAATAAGGTTCATACATATCTTCAATAGTAGATATTTCCTCACCAACTGATGTTGCTAAAGTTTCTATTCCTACTGGACCTCCATTGAATTTATCTATGATTGTTAGTATTAATTCTTTATCAACTTCATCTAATCCTATTGAATCTATTTTTAATCTATCTAATGCTTTCTTGGTAATTTCAATATTTATTATACCATTTCCTTCTACTAAAGCAAAGTCTCTAACTCTTTTTACTAATTTATTTACTATTCTTGGTGTACCTCTACTTCTTTTTGCTAATTCTTTTGCTGCTGTTTCTTCAATCTCAATATTAAGTACTTTACTAGTTCTTTTTGCTATTTGACATAATTCTTCCTCATTATAATATTGTAATTTATTTACTATACCAAATCTATCTCTAAGAGGACTAGTAAGATCACCCGCTCTTGTTGTTGCACCTACTAAAGTAAATGGTGGTAAATCTATTTTTATATTTCTAGTTTGTCCTTCTGTTCCAACAATTAAATCAATGGTGAAATCTTCCATTGCAGGATAAAGTATTTCTTCAATATATTTTGGCATACGATGAATTTCATCAATAAATAATACATCACCAGGTTCTAAATTAGAAAGTATTGCTGCTAAATCACCACTTTTTTCTATTGATGGCCCACTAGCTGTTTTTATACCAACTCCAAGTTCATTAGCAATAATATATGCCATTGTAGTTTTTCCTAATCCAGGAGGTCCATATAAAAGTACATGATCTAAACTTTCTTTTCTCATCTTAGCAGCTTCAATAAATACTTTCATATTTTCTTTTACTTCACTTTGACCAATATATTCATCTAATTTTGAAGGTCTAATATTTTGATCAAGTTCATTTTCTGTTATTTCTTTTTCTTCCATGTTATCACCCCATTATTTTAATAAAAGTTTCAATGCTTCTTTTATTTGTTGTTCAATTGTTAATGAAGAATCAACTTTTCCTATAATAGATTTAAAATCTTTATCTTTATAACCTAAACCTTTTAATACAGAAACTAAATCTTCATAATTATCATTTGTTTCATTTGATAAAGTATCTAATTTACCTTTTAAATCTAAAACTATTTGTCTTGCAACTTTATCACCTATTTTGGGAAACTTTGTTAAATATAATATATTTTCTCTTTCAATTGCATCTACTATCCCACTTATACTTCCTGTTGCTAACATTGGAAGAGCCATTTTTGGTCCAATTCCTTTTACACTTATTAGTTTTAAAAACAATTGTCTTTCTTCAATAGTTTTAAATCCATATAAACTATGTTCATCTTCTCTTATTTGTTCATAAAGAAATATTTTATATTCTTTATCTAATTCAAACACATATGGATTCGCTACTCCAACAAAATAACCTATTCCATTATTATCAATTACTATTCCAGTAGATAATTGTTCTACTATTTTTCCCATAATATATGAATACATATTTATCACCATTCCCATTATAACATAATTTTTTCCTATAAATTGATTTTATCATACAAAACATTAGTTCGCAACAAAATAAATAAAAAAACTGAAAAATTCAGTTTTATTCGTTTATTATATCTTTTATTCTTGTTTTATATTCTTCAAGTTTCACTTCACATTCATCTAATTTATCTTGATCAAATTCTGTTGAAGATTCTAATTCATATATTCTTTGTTGTAATCTTTCTATCTCATTTTGATATTCTGATATTTCATCAATATATTCTTCATTTGCAATAGCTTGTTTTTCATAATTTTTCTTTAATAAGTTTATATTGTTATTACTTGTATAAACAGTAATTTTATAATTTGTTAACATTTCATAATTATATATAGTCTTTTCCCTTAAATCTTTAATTAAGTTCTTAACAAAATCCATACTAAATTCATCATCCATACTTACAATATGAACACGATTATCATAAACATTAATTCCAGGTGTAGATAATTCATCATAATAATTAACCTGAATTCTTACTGTATTAGTTAAATTATTATCAGTAACAAATTCAACATTATACATATTATTTAAATACATTTGATCATTAAAATCTATTTCTTTAGTATATGTATCAACTTGATAATATTTAGGTATATCATTTACAAATTTATAATCTGAAACTTCTAAAGCTGAAATACCAAATCCTACTCCAAACAATCCTAAACTAATAATTAATACTATAAATAATCTTTTTTTATTACCAAGTTCTTTATTAAATATAAAATCAAATACTAATTCTAAAAGTAAAGATGTCAATGTAATAGTAGCTATTAGTAATAATATAATTCCAAAAATAAGTACTCCATTTATTGTTAGATAAATACTTAAGAATAGTCCAAATACTATAAAGACATACATAATCATAAATGGTATTGCAAAAAAGAAACAAAAACATTTTACAAAAAACATAACTATCATTCCAAGTATTCTTAATACTCCCCAACCTTTTTTTACAGTTTCCGTTTTAGTTTCGTTGTTTTTAGGCTCATCTTTTACTTCCTGTTTTTCAATAACAACATCATCTTTTTTACTTTTTACATCTTCAAATTTATCTAAGTATTTTACTTTATATATGTAGAAGAATAACATTATGCCGGCTATTAAGTAAACAATACCTAATACAAAATACCAAAAACCAGATACTATAGATCCAACTGTATCTCCAAATTTATAGAAAAAAGTTTCTCCTAAACTATATATTTCACTTATTGGCCATTTTAATATTAATATTCCTAAACCAACAAGAAACATAAAAAATAATAATCCAACTATTTCTTTACTATTCATATTACTAAACATCTTTACAGATTTATTAATAATACCTGTAATTTCATTAACTATATCATTAAGTGGATTTTTATCTTTTTTAGAATTAATTTTTTCTACTGATATTTCATCATTAGTTAAATCATCTAATGTACATTCAAATATTTTTGCTATTTGAATTAGTTTATCCATTTCAGGATATGATGAACCAGATTCCCACTTTGATACTGCTTGTCTTGAAACTCCAAGTTCATCTGCTAATTGTTCTTGAGACATTTTTCTATTTTTTCTCAAGATTATGAGTTTGTCTTCAAACTTCATTTTTCTCACCTCACGATAATTCTATTATAAATAATCATTCGCAACCACCAACTTTAAGTTGTTTTTTGTAAAATATCAGTTGCTTTTGCTTATATTATAGCATTTTTTAATTAAAAATCAAAAAAATATCCATTTGGATATTAATTAAATCATTTTATCTATATCTTTTGATACTTTATCATCTAATACTGCTTTTATTATTTTATCTTCTTTATCTTTTGGTACTTCCTTGCCTGTAATTACACTAAGTTGTTGTACTACATCTCTTAATACTTCTTCATTCTTCATATTATCATTTTGCAATTTTTCTGCTAAAGAAAGTATTGTATTTTTATCTACATTAGTTTTCTTTTCTATTTTTTTAAAAAGATTATCACTTATTTTCATTATAAAAGCCCTCCTAAAGTAATATATGTTAGTGGGCTTTTTTTGTTATTCAATATCGTTTTTATTTTTAAATTCTAAAATAATAGGTGTTCCTGTAAAATCAAAGTTTTCCCTTATTTTATTTTCTAAATATCTTTCATATGAAAAATGAACTAATTTTTTATCATTAACATGGAATGTAAATTTTGGTGGTTTACTTCCTGATTGATGACAAAATGATATTCTTAATCTTTTTCCTTTATAACTTGGAGCAGGATTCAAATCATATGCTTCTAAAATTACATTGTTAAATACTGAAGTTTTAATTTGCTTTTCTATATTTTCTTTTACTACTTCTACTGCTGGCATAATAGTATGAATTCTTTTTTTGGTTAAAGCTGATGTAAATACAATTGGAGCATAACTAAGAAATTGAAATTCTTTTCTTATCGTCTTAGTGTACTCTTTTATATCATCTTCTTTATTTTCTACTAAATCCCATTTATTTACAACAATTATTACTGCCTTACCAGCTGCAATAGCATAACCTGCTATATGTTTATCATGTTCAATTATTCCTTCTTCTCTATTTATTACAAGTAAACAAATATCACTTCTATCAATCGCTCTCATACTTCTAAGTAAACTATACTTCTCAATTGTTTCAAATATTCTTCCTTTTTTTCTAAGACCTGCTGTATCAATTAGAATATAATTTTCTTTATTGTAAGTAAAATTAATATCTATTGCATCTCTTGTTGTACCTGCAACATCACTTACTATTACTCTATCTTCATTTAATAAAGCATTAACCAAACTACTTTTACCTACATTTGGTCTTCCAATAACACATATTTTTGTAATATCTACTTCTTCATTTTCTGTTTTTCTAAAACCATCTATTATCTCATCAAGTAAATCTGCTATACCTATATTATGTTCTCCACTTACTGGAATATAAGTATCAAATCCTAATTCATAAAAATCATATATTTTTTCTTCATTCTTTTTATTATCAATTTTATTTATAGCTACAATTACAGTTTTATTACTTTTTCTAAGCATATCTCTAACTTCAAAATCATTAGCAGTTAATCCTTCTTTTCCATCAACAACAAAAATTATTTTATCTGCTTCTAATATACCTATTTCAACTTGTGTTTTTATTTCATCATTAAATAGTTCTTTACTAATATCAATACCACCTGTATCAATAAGATTAAATTTATGATTTTTATAATTTACTTCACCATAAATACGATCTCTTGTTATTCCAGGAGTATCTTCAATAATAGATATCTTCTTACCTACTAATTTATTAAATATTGTAGATTTACCTACATTTGGTCTTCCTACGATACAAACTGTTGGTATTTTCATATAGCTCACCTCTAATCTTCTAGATTATAACAAAAAAACTCTTTTTTTACAAGGTTTTATGTTATTTAATAAAAAAACATATAATTTTATTATATGTTTTATATTTACTATTTTACTAATACTTGATAATAATCTAATCCATTAGTTTTCAATTCTTTTAATTTTGAATTTGTATGTCCTACTACTAAATAAGAATCTTTATAATTAAATATTTTATTTATTGTATATGTTTTATTTCCTTCGTAAATTTTTTCTTCTATTTGATTTAAATCTTTTGTATAAGTAACTAAAACTGAATCATTATCTAATTCTTGATCTACTTGTTGTCCATATAAACCAACTACATAAATGTTTTCTCCAATAACTATACTATCTTGGAATCTAGTTATTTTATTTTTTTGATATAACTGTTCATCAATAAGTTTTCCATTACCATCATATTTTAGTAATGCTGCTTTATAATTATCATTCTTATCTTTTTCATCTAATTTTGAACCAGTAACAATAAATTCATTATTATTTATTTTAGTTATACTTGTTAATCCCTTTTGATCAGTATATCCATAATAATTATGCCATATTTCACTACCATTATAATTATATTTAAAAATTATACCAGTCCCTTTTGATCTAACTCCTACTACTATATATCCATCATCTAATAATTCAATATCATTAAATTCACCAGTTTTTGGACCTCCATAATTAGTTATTGATAATTGTTCTCCTTTATCATTATATCTTACTACTATGGCACCACCATTAGTATGATTACCAATAACATCATTAGCATATACACTAGCTCCTGCCACCATATAAGTACCATCCGGCATTTGTTTAACAGAATTTAATCTTGTATTACCTAAAACATCTATATTAGTTCTCCAAACCACTTTAAAATCTTTATCATATTTTATAATTGTTCCTTCTGTATTTCCTTCTTCATGATTTGTTTCACTCATCTCAAGATAACCAACTACTATATATCCATCATCTACAGTTATTATATCTGTAAAGACTCCATTATAACCTAACTTAAGTTGTATTTCATTCTTTATCTTAAAATCTTTATCATAAACCCAAATATATGGTTTATTGTATCCTGGTTTTTCATATTTAATAAATTTACTATGTCTAGAATCACTAAAACCTACTGCTACAATATTATTTTTTGTTTCTACAATACTATTAATTGAACTACAATAAGTTGAATTCTTTCTAATTTTATACATTCTTATTCCTAAAATAGTACCTTCTATTAATAAAATACCCGCTAAAGCAAAAGTAATATATCTTAAAATTCTTAATCTTTTATCTTGAATTTTTCTTCTACCTTTTTTTGGTTTATTATCTATTACTTCTAAAACCTCTTTATCAGGTTTAGTCGCTTTTTTAATTTGTTTTATTTGTTTTGTTGCATTTTTCTTTTTTGTAATGACCTTATTTTCTTTTTTTGTGATTTTCTTTTTTTCTTTTTTTGTTTTCATTTCTACCTCCAAAATAAAAATATGATATATGTTCTACTTAATAATATCATATTTTATTATTTGCTTCAATGAATTTTATCTTTATTTTTCTGCTTTTTCTAGCTTTGTTAATACTTCTTTTGTAACATTAATTGCACTAGTTCTTAGTGATTCAATTGCTTTTTCTACTACAGGAGTTGCTTTAGCTTTTGCATATTCATATAATTCTTCTATTGAATCTTTTATATCTTCACTTTTTTCTTTTGCAATTTTTAATACTTTTTCTTTATCTAAATCTGCTAATTCTTTTTGTATTTGATCAATTTTTGCTTCAATTTCTTTTTTAACATCATCTGCATCTAAATTTTTTAACTCACTTAATATTTCATCAAATTTTGCTTTCAATGCTTTTCTAGTTTCACTACCCTTATCTGGTGCGAAAAGAACTCCTAATCCAATTCCAGCACCTATTCCTAATAAAAACTTTCCTAATCCTTTTTTAGCCATTTTTTATTCCTCGCTTTCTTTTTTTTCTTTATCACGATTTTTTGAAAATAATGATCCTAATAAATTTAGTATCTTACTTACCAAAGCATCACTTACTGTAGATATTGCATCTGTTATTTGATCAATTGTATCAAATATTCCATTTACACTCTTAATCTTTTTTTCTACATCTTCTAATAGTATGTTCAATTTATCAGCTGTTATTAATAATTTTATGCAAATAATTATTAAAAATATTACTAATACTGAACTTAAGATTAAAAGTACTGTTAATAATACTTCATTATAATCTCCCATTTTTTCAACTCCTTATTCTCTTTTTATTTTTCTTCATACATCATGTCAATTAAATCATATAAATTCTTTTCTTCTTCTGGTTCTTCCACTACATCTTTTTCTTCTTTTAATTCTTCTTCAATTTTGTTTTCTTCTTTTATTTCTTCATCCACTACTGCTGTTAATTCTTTATTCTTTTTTGATCTAGTCATTTTTTGTTTTGCTAAATCTGTATAATCTACATTATACTCTAAGCCTAAATCTTCAAAGTATTCTTCTGCATCACCAAGTGAAATTTTTTCTATTCCTGGTTTTTCTTCTATTTGTTGCATCTCATATAATAAGTTTTTTTCTTCTTCTGGTTCTTCTTTTGGTAATTCATGTCCATAAGCTTTTTGTCTTATTGTATCAAAATCTAAAGTTTTTTTCTTTTCTTCAACAAATAAATGATCCAATGATTTTCTTTCATGATTTTCTTCTTTTACTACACTTTTTCCTTTATCTATTATTCCATAAACAGGAGATATAACAGGAGATGGTTTAAATTTATCTTTTTCAGGAATTTTTTCATATTCCTTTACTTCATATCCACCATATAAAATTTTTTCTTCTTCTTTTGGTTTTTCATAAACTGGTTCTTTTGGTTCTTCAATAAAATCTTCTACATCAAAAATAATAGGAGATTCTTCTTTTTTATAATCAAATGAAGAAACATTAACTTCTTCTTTTGGCTCCTCATAATGATTTATTACTGGTTTTTTTTCTTCTGTTGGATCAATTTTTCTAGCAACATCAGTTTCTTCTACTTCTTCTTCATCAAATAGTGCATTTTTTATTTTACTTAAAAATCCCATTTTTTCACCTCATCTAATCTGAAATTTCAATTTCTTCTTCAAAATCAAATTCATTGTTAACATCTTCATATTCTTGTAAAAAGTCAATTGTTTCATTTTTAGGCCCTAGTAAATTAAATTCTTCTTCATCATATTGTAAAACATTAGTACCTATTAATGTTTCAATGATTTTATCATTATACTTTATACTTCTTAATACTAACAAAGATTTTGCCATTGCATCTTTGTAATCTCTTGTTATTACTTCAATTTTACCATAATTATACATTACTTCCACAAAATATTTATCTTTATATTTTGTAATTAATACATAACCATTTTTTTTATTATAATTTAATACAGTTGAGAAAAATGCCTCTTTTTCTGTATTTATTTTATATTGATTTTCTTTTTTATTATAATAACTAACAATATCCACATATAAATAATACTTATCACCATTTGAGAATAAAACATTATTGTTATTACTATCACCAATTATACTTAAACCATTTGGCAAATATAATTTATATCCTTTAAATGGTGTATTAGCTTTTGATTTCTTTGTATTAAAAACAGCATCTATTATTTTTTCATTATCTATATTCTTAATATTTTTTAAACTACATCCAGTTGTTAATAATATTGCTAAAATTAATAAGAAAAATAATTTTTTCATTTCTCACCTCTTATTATATCAAACATTTAATAAAAGCAAAAGATTATTTCATTTTTTATATACTTCGATAAAAAAAATATTCATATTTTTTGCCACAAATTTTTGTTCATACTCTGTCATTATATTATCACTAATTAGAGAATTATGCAAATCTAATGATATAGTTTTTATTAAATAATTATTATTAACTAATGATTTAATTGAGTATTCAAAAAACTCTCTATTATCCGTTTTTAAAATTATTTCTTTTTCTTTCTTAAATATTTTTTCATAAAATTTTAAGAAAACTGTACTAGTTAATCTTCTATCAGTATGTCTTTCTTTTGGCCAAGGATCAGAAAAATTTAAGTATATTCTATCTATTTCTTTGTCAAAAATATTTTCAATTGTGTTAGCATTATAATTAATAAAATACAAATTATCATATTCATCTATTTCTTTTAATCCAATTGCTAAAACAGTATCTATTCTTTCAATTCCAATATAATTTATATTAGGATTTTTCTTTGCCATTGCTTTAATAAATCCGCATTTTCCACATCCTATTTCAATATAAATTGGATTGTTATTTTTAAATAATTTTTTCCATTTTCCTCTATAATCTTCTGGATTTTCAATAAAATTTTTGCAATTATTTAAAATCTCTTTTTTATTTTTTATATTTCTAATTCGCATTTAAATCACCTATTCCATTATAGCCTAATCATAAAATAATTACTAGCATAAACTACCTATGAAAAAGGAGGACATTTATTATGAATAACCAAATACCTTTCGGATACAATCCAAATATTCAACCTATATTTCCTGGTGTTAACGAATCAAATCAATATACTGGAAGATTAGATAATCTAGAACAAAGAATTAATATGTTAGAAAATAAAATTAAAAAAATAGAAACAAAACTAAATATGAATACTACAGATAATATGGATTATACTAACTTTAACCCTTATCAATCCAGTATGCACATGATGTAAAATGTTAAAAATACAAACTAATTCCAAAAAAGTTAAAAAAAATGATATTTTCATATGCATTCATAACAATCTTGAAGATAGACATGATTTTATAGAAGAAGTAATAAAGAAAAAACCATGTTGTATTATTGTAGATAAAGATATTAATATTAAAACCAAAATACCTATTATCAAAGTAAATAATACTAATGATACAATTTATCAAATATTAAAAAATTACTATAATTATCACTTAAATGAAATAAAACTAATTGGTATAACAGGAACAGATGGTAAAACAACTACTGCTATTGTTGCCAGGGAATTACTAAATTATTTTGACAGAACAACCTATCTTGGTACTAATGGATTTTATATTGATAATAAGAAATATAATACTAAGAATACAACCCCTGCTTTAGAAGATATTTTTTATTATATAAATGAAACAAAAAATAATAACAATAATAACTTAATAATGGAAATATCTAGTGAGGGATTAATAAGAAATAGATGTCATAATTTAATTTTTGATTATTGTATTTTAACAAATATTACTCAAGATCATTTAAATGTACATAAAACTATTTTTGAATATGTTAAATCTAAATCTAAATTATTTAAACAAGTTAATTCTAATACAATTAATATTTTAAATATTGATGATAAATATTTTAATTATATTAAAAAAGCAAGTAATAAAAACATAATTACTTATGGTACAAATAAAAAAGCTGATTTTTACTTTTATAATATAAAAGAAAATGATCAAAATACAACTTTTGAATTATTAGTAAATAATAAAGTCTACAATATAACTAGTCCTTTAAGAGGAAAATTTAATGTATATAATTTAGTAGCTGCAATTGCTCTTGTTTCTTGTTTTAATATAAATATTGATAGTATTATTGAAAAGATAAAAGATTTAAAACAAGTAACAGGAAGAATGCATTATCTTGATTTTAAGCAAAACTATACAATTATTTTAGACTATGCTCATACGATTAATGCTACAAAAGAAATATTAGAATATGTTAACAAAATTAAAAAAAATAATATTATTACAGTTGTAGGTTGTGCTGGTTCTAGAGATACAACAAAAAGAAATGATATTGGAAAGTTAGTATCAAAATACTCTGATCATGTAATATTTACTGCTGATGATCCTAGATATGAAGATCCAAAGCAAATAATAGATGAAATGACAAAAGGTATAGATAATAACTATGATATTATTACAAACAGAAAAAAAGCCATTATAAGAGCTTTAAAATTAGCTAAAGAAAATGATATTGTTCTTGTCTTAGGTAAAGGATTAGACAATTATATGGCTATAAAGAATAAATATAAGAAATATAGTGACTATAAAATAATAAAAAACTATTTTTCTCTATAAATTATCATTGCAGAAAAACAATATATTTGATCTTCACCTGATATAGCAGAACTTACTTGATACTTTATTTCAATTAAGTCTCCTTCAAGATCACTCAAAAAATCATTAACTTTTTCTTCTAAATCTTCTTCATGTACCTCATCATATATTTTTACTTTCATTTTTATCACCAATTAAATTGTAATATCCCAAAATAAAAAAATATGTCTAACATTGACATATTTTATTTTTTATTCAATTTTGTAATTTTCATTATATCCTTATATTCATTTTTCTTTTTATATTTATGTAAAGCTTCTTCAAATTCACTATCATTCATTTCACTAGGATCTTCTAAATTAATAAATGCATCCATATTTTCTATTCTTAATTTATTAAAAATATCTTTATTAATTTTTTCTTTTATTATTGGAGAATTTATTTTTTTATCAATTAAACTTACTACTGATCCAATTAAATAAAAAACAATCCATATAGTAAAAATAATTGTACTAGTTTGAATTAAAATGACAAGTGTTTCATTAGAATATATAGATGTTTTACTTGTAATGACTATATTATTACTCATTATTGTTTCCAAAGTTAATATAAATAAAAAGATAATAAATGAGAATGATAATATACTTCCATATTTACCAAAAGAAGATATTTTTTTATTTGTGATTACCAATATTATTAATAAGATTGAAATAATCATCATGCATATATATGAAATATAATTAGGAAAATATACTGCAGTAAATATTTTATCAACAATGGTATCTCCTAAAGAAAGAAGAGCTTGCCAATATTTTATTAAAGCTAATATTACAACTATTCCATATACTGAAGCAGTAATTATTTTTATTGTTTTGTTTTTAGATTTTACATTAATTATAAGTATTATTAATGTAAATATGGCTATTGCAAATAATATAATAAAAAAAGAAGAACCAGAAACAATTTTAAAAAGCATTTTTATTCTATCAAAAAAACTTATTGGTTCCATTATTGTTCCTCCTCTTTTTATCTTTCAAATATATAAATTGTTTGTGATTCTTTATCAGACATTGAACATGTTATTAAAGTTAATGTTGTTTTATTTATATTTCTATATATTTTTAGTTTTGATCCCTTTGGTTCATTATAAATATTTACTAATTTATAAGAGTACTTTGTATTTTTATAATAAATTAGAGCTTCATCTCCAATTGTTAAATTACCTAAATCTCTAAAAAAACTTTTCCAAGAATTACCAGAATGTGCAGCTATTATAAAGTTACCATTTTCTACATTAGGATAATCACAAGGAGACATAATAGCTATATTTTTTTCTACTGTATTTTGATTTGTATTTTGAGCTGCAAATCCTTTGGCTAAATTTATTTTTGAAATAATTAATTTACCAACATAATAACTTTTACTTAAATTAAAGTCATTGATTGATTCAGTATTATAAGTAAAGTTTTCCTCTTCTACTACTACCGGTTCTTGTGGTAATGGTTCTTCAATTGGTTCATCTTCTTCAATTACTTCTGGTATTTCAGACAATGCTAGAGAGATTTCTTCATAAACTGCTTGTCTCTTTTCTAAAAAATAATTTCCAAATATAAAAGCAAACCCAATTAGAACTAAACCAATTCCAAAGTAAATGATTACTTTATTATTTTGTTTTTTTTCTTCTGACATTTCTTATAATTAGAATTGCTCCACCAGAAATCAATCCTACTCCTATTATTATAGTTCCTACCCATGTATATACATCTGTTTTTGGAAATGATCCATTGTAAATTACTATTCTATTACTTGTAACATAATAGAAATCATCTACTGAACCTATTGTTCTAATATTACCATTTGTATCTATTTGAAATTTCAAACTATTTGTTATTCTCTCATATCCTTCAGGAGCTACTGTTTCTGTTAAAGTACAAGTTCCACCAACCATTGGTAAAGCTTCTAATTCTTTAGGTTCTGTTCCAGAAATAAATGGTTCTAACTCATAGCCATTATCACATACTATTTTTATTTCTGCTCCTGCTAACTCTTCTACATTTGTTATATTTTTCTTACTTATATATATCTTAGCTGTATCATTAAAAATTGTTAAATGATTACCTGCTAAACTATATAAATTATTAGGTTCACTTAAAACTGTTATATTTCCGACATTATCAATATTAAATTTCCAACTATTTGCTACTGGCATATATCCTTGTGGTGCAATTGTTTCAGTTAAAATATAAGTTCCTTTTTCAAATACTTCTTCCCAAGGTTCTTCGCTACTTTCAAACTCTCTATATAAAATATTACCTGTTTCATCTGTTATTTTTATAATTGCACCTGGTAATTCATCTTCACCAGTTATTGCCTTCTTACTTATTTTTAATCTTATTTGTTGATTTTCAATTGTTTTAGTATTTATGTCTTGAGTAATTGCCACACTATCTGGTGCTACAATTGCTTCATATGTTTCTAATGTATCTGTTTCTACTAAACAATAATTTCCATATAAAATATTTTTTACTTCAACATAACCATTAATTTTTGTTGTTATAGGATTTATATTTTTTCTATCAGCTGTTTTTACTTCCTTACTTTGATTACAAGTACCATTACTATTTAATTCATATAATTTAAATTGAACTCCACCAAGTAATTCATGACTTTCAACATCTCTTTTTGTTAATTGAAAATCACCTGTATTAATTGTAATTGTTACTGCTGCTGATGCTGTTCCTGATATAGATTGATTACTAGAGCTTGTGTAACTATCATTACTTTGAACATTTTGTCCTGGACAGTCAAAATAAATTGAATATGAATTATTAGTTGACCTAGTAAAACTGTATGATAAGTTAAATGCAACTTTAAAATTAACTTTTTTAGTTACGGCAGAAGCTGGAATTCTAATAAATACTTTATTCAAATTTGTACTTATACCTGTAATTACATTACCATTTTCATCTATTATCTCTGTTCCTGCTGGTACGAATCCTCCAGTTACTTGTTGTATAGTAGGAATATAATTTGTTGTACTACAAGATGTACCACTTCTAGAAACTGTAATTGCGGAAGATACATAATATTGTTCGTTACTAGATAAATTATTTAATCCTAAATTTTGAGTTGCAGGAGTTGCAGAAATACTTGGAGTATCACAACAAGCACTGCAAGAAGATCCTGTTGAAACTTCAGATCTAGTACAAGTATCACCCTCAATTGCACAACTAGAAGGTTCTACACAATGAACTGGAATACCATCATAACTCATGTTAGGACAAGTATGTAATGGTCCCCCACCACATCCTCCAGAAGTGCCTGGTATTTCTGTACAACTTCCAACATATAATCCTGCTGATACAACACCAGGGATTAATAACATTGTAAATACAAAAATACAAAATATATTTAATAGTTTTTTCTTCATATGATCACCATATCCTAACCGTACTATATTTATATCTAAATTATAACAAATAAAATATTAAAGTGCAATTAAAACAAATATATTTATTTGGATATGTTGCATATTTTTTTTATAAATGTTATATTTATAATATAAAATACACTATAGGAGTGATATTATGAATAATGAACAAAATCCTAATGATTTTAAAATAATTGAAAAAGATAGTAATCAACAACCTCAATATAATGAGCAACCACAATTTGATGAAAATATGCCTGATAAAAGTGAAATTCCTAGTGAATATAAACAAGAAGTGAAAAATAGTAATTTATCAGAATATCAAAATAATTTTGAACCATTAGATGATTCAATTATTGTAAATAATATTGAAACAACTCCAATAAATAAAAGTAATGATCAAAATAATTTTCAAACAATTGAAGAAGATAATAGCTATACTTTTAATGAGTCACAAGGAAATGAAAATAAAATACCTATAAAAAAAATATTAATAATAATTGGTGCAATTGTAGTTATTGCTGGTATAGTTTTTTTAATTTATTATTTAGTGAATAATTCTAATAAAAGTTCTATTTATAAAGAAAAACTTGTTACTGCTGCAGAATCATATTATCAAAATGTTTCAGGTGATTTACCAACTTCATATGGAGAATGTAATACAATTACATTAAATGAATTAATAAGTAGTAATTTAATAGATGATAATACTTTAAAAAATAAATGTGACAATACAAATACAACAGTTAAAACCTGTAAATTAAAAAATGGTACTTATCACTATACCCCAACATTAAATTGCAACAATAAAAAATTAAATACAAATTATGGAGATTGGATACTTGGAAATGAATCAGACTTAGAAAAAAATTCAGATGTAAAATTCTTATTTTCCATAAATGCTACTGAATTACCAGAAGATATTAATTCAATTCCTAATGAAGATTATATAGAAGATGAAATAACTTTTGAAAAATGGACTTATGAAGAAATTAATAAAAAAGTTGTATATCATTCAAGGGATCAATTATATAATTGGTATACCCTAACAAATCATTATTATCCAACTGATACTACAGTAGAATCAAAAGTTAATGAATATTATACTTCAGCACCTAATTCAACTTATAAAAATAAAGGTAATTCTGCTACTGTATATCAATGGTATATTGGTATGAATCTTACTTATAATAATGGTGCTTTTGTTTCTGAAGCTGTTTATCCTTATACAATAAAAGGTACTGAAGGACCAGCAAAAGTTTGGGCTACTACAGATTTTCCAGATACTAAAAGTTATAGAACTATAACTACTGGAGATATTTATAGAGCAAGAAAATTAGAAAGTACTGATGTGTTAACTAATATTGATTATCATTGTATAAATGATAGTAATGGAAATAAATGGACTAGTCATAATGCTAATTGTGATAATGAATTATCAACTGAAGTTGGGACAATAAGAGCTTTTGAATATAAATGTTATTGGACTAATAATAAAACAAATACCACAAGCCAATCTGAAACATGGCAATCTGATGAATGCTCAAATAGATATTACTATGAAAATTCAAATATTAATGAAGGCTATACAACTACATGGTCTGCTACTAATTGTGGATATTCAGCAACAGCAAAACCATATTTATGTGATAAAAGAACTGGATATATAGTAACTGATAGAGTTTGGAAATGGTATACTCCATCTACAAAAGAATACTATAAATCTAATGATCAAAAAACTTATTATAAACAATCTCCAAGTGCCCAAGCAGTAAAAGATTCTACAACAGAAGTCGTTGGATATACTTGGTATAAAACAGTTCAAAATAATTTAGGAGCATATAAAACTTCTCCTTCTGCAGGAGCTATAAAAGGATCAAAGACTTGGAGTGAATGGTCTAGTTGGACTGAAACACCAATTACTGCTACAGAGACAATGGAAGTTGAACAAAAAAATATGATTACATTAAAAAGATTAATTACTGAAAATACAAAGTGGACAGCAATTACTAATAACTATGTATCAGAAGAAGAAGCCATTTCAATATTAAAAGAAAAAGGATATAAAGTTAATTCAATTGAAGATATATTTAATGCAAAAAATATTAAATATGAAATTGAACTATATTATAGGAATCCAAAATAAAAAGCTAATTATTGGCTTTTTATTTTATAACAATATTAACTATTTTATTTGGTACAACAATTATTTTTACTATTTCTTTTCCTTCAAGTTGCTTTGCAACATTCTCTATTTTTAAAGATTGTTCTTTTACAGTATCTTCATTTTCATTTAATTTAGCAGAAATTGTACCACGAAGTTTACCATTAACTTGAACTGCAATTACAACAACATCATCAACTAATTTATCTTTATCATATGTTGGCCAATCTGTTAAATATAAAGGTTTATTATTTAAATATAATTCATTCAATTCTTCAGTTATATGAGGACATATTGGATTTAATAAATGTAATAAAACATAATAATCTTTTTTAGAAATAGTTTCCTTTTCCTCATAAGTATTTAATAAAATCATAAGAGCTGAAATAACTGTATTGAATTTCATATTATCAAGATCATCAGTTACTTTCTTTATTGTTTTATTAATTAATACTTCTAAATCTTTTGTATATTCTAATGAGTCATTTAAATTTTCGCTCATGCGATATACTCTATCTAAGAATTTACGACATCCTCTAAGACCATTTTCGCTCCATGTTGCTTCTTTTTCATAATCTCCAATAAACATTTCATAACATCTAAGAGAATCTGCTCCATAAAGTTCAACCATATCATCGGGATTAACAACATTTCCCCTACTCTTGCTCATCTTTTCACCATTTTCTCCAAGTATCATTCCATGAGCTACTCTCTTTTTAAATGGTTCTGGGAAAGGAACTAAACCTTCATCATATAGAAATCTATGCCAGAATCTTGCATAAAGTAAATGTCTAGTGGCATGTTCCATACCACCGTTATAACAATCAACCATGTTCCAATAATTTAAAGCTTTTTGTGATACAAATTCTTCTTCATTTTTGGGATCCATATATCTTAACCAATACCAAGATGAACCAGCCCAATTAGGCATTGTATCAGTTTCCCTTTTAGCTTTCTTACCACATTTAGGACAAGTCGTATTAACAAATTCTTCAATTCTAGCAAGTGGACTTTCACCATCATCTGTTGGTTCATAATGAGCAACATTTGGTAAAACTACTGGTAAATCTTCATATGGCACAGGAACCCAACCACAATCTTCACAATAAACAACAGGTATAGGTTCACCCCAAAATCTTTGACGAGAAAATACCCAATCTTGTAATCTATAATTTGTTTCTTTTCTACCAATACCTTTTTCTTCTAAAAAGTCTAACATTTTTTTAATTGCAACTTCTTTTGTTTGTATACCATTTAAGAAATCAGAATTAATCATTTCACCATCACCTATATAAGGTAACTCTTGATTATCTTTTCCTTTTATTACTTCAATAATTGGAATATTAAATTTATTAGCAAAAGCAAAATCACGATCATCATGAGCAGGTACAGCCATAATAGCTCCTGTTCCATAATTAGTTAAAACATAATCACTAATCCAAATTTCAACTTCTTTACCATTAACAGGATTAATAGCAGTAATACCATCTATTTTTACACCTGTTTTTTCTTTTGTTAAATCTGTTCTTTCAATTTCAGTTTTTGCTGCTGCTGCTTTTTGATATTCTTTTACAGCATCAAGATTTTTAATTTTATCAGCAAATTTTGTTAATATCTTATGTTCAGGAGAAACAACCATAAATGTTACTCCAAACAATGTATCACATCTTGTTGTAAATACATCTAATTTATCATCAATATCTTTTAGTTTAAATGAAACAAGTGCTCCTGTTGATTTACCTATCCAATTAATTTGTGCAGTTTTTACTCTATCAACAAATTCAGTTTCTTCTAAACCATCAAGTAGTTTTTCAGCATAATCACTCATTTTTAACATCCATTGAGCTTTTTCTTTCTTTTCTACAGGTCCACCACATCTTTCACAAACATTACCTTCTGCTTCTTCATTTGATAAACCTATTTTACAATTAGGACACCAATTTATTTCTTTTTTTGCTTTATAAGCCATACCTTTTTCAAAGAACTTTAAAAATTGCCATTGAGTCCATTTATAATACTCAGGATCTGTTGTAGAAAATTCTCTTGACCAATCAAAAGAAATACCCAACTTTTTTATTTGACCTTTGAATACTTTTATGTTTTCTTTAACTGCAATTGAAGGATGTACATGATTTTGTATAGCATATTGCTCTGCTGGTAAACCAAAAGCATCCCATCCAATTGGATATAAAACATTGTAACCCATCATTCTCTTTTTTCTAGCCATTGCATCAAGTGCTGTTTGACTTTTTACATGTCCGACATGTAATCCTGCTCCTGATGGATATGGAAATTCTATTAAATAATAATATTTTTCTTTAGGACTATCAGTAACTGCTACAAAGGCATCATGTTCATCCCAATATTCTTGCCATTTTTTTTCTATCTTTTTATGATTGTACATCTTTAACCAATCCTTTCTTCTTGTAATAAAAACCTAATAATTTATAACTTATAATTGTTAACAAAGATAAAGTAACTACACAAATAACAATTCTATATAATATATTTGTAGATAACTCTATAGTAAGTACTACTGTTATTGATAATATAATACTAATTACAACTGAAAATTGTTTAGCAATTTGCATATATTTAACTTTATTCATATCAATTTTATAAAAGTGAATAAACAGTTTTACTTCAGGTAATTCCTTATCTTTAGTACTATTCTTTTTCTTTTTTAATCCTTTAAATGCAATAAGTCTATAATAGAGGAAACAAATTAAAAACAATACAATAAACTCTATAAAATATTTTAAATAATTCATAAGTACCTCCAAATAAACTTTCTTTACTAATTATAATAAAAATAAACAAAATATTCAACTTTTATTGTATAATTTCTTTAGGTGATATTATGTTTAAATATTCAGATACAAATAAAAGATATCATACTTTAGACTATTATTATAAACAAAGATATAATTCTAAAGTATTTAAAATTAGTCTAAATCAAAATGTAACTTGTCCTAACATAGATGGTATTAAAGCCTTTGGAGGATGTATTTATTGTAAAAATGGTTCAGGTGAAAACAAAGAATTAACTATTAAAGAACAATTTGAAAAGAATAAAGAAATACTTCATAAAAAATGGTCTAAAGCAAAATATATTGCTTATTTCCAAGCAAATACAAATACATACGGAGATATAAATAAATTAATAAAAAACTTTGAGGAAGTTTTAACTTATAAAGATGTAATTGGTATAAATATAGCTACAAGATGTGATTCAATATCTAATGAAATGTTAAATTATTTAATAGATCTAAATAAAAAAACAGACTTAGTAATAGAATTAGGATTGCAAACGATTAAAAGCAAAACATTAAAACTATTAAATACCAATTATACATTAAAAGAATTCAATAAAACTTTAAAATTATTAAAAAATAACAATATAAAAGTAGTAGTACACATTATAAATGGATTACCATTTGAAACAAAAAAAGATATGTTAAAAACAATAAAATATCTTAATAAATTAAATATAGATGGAATAAAAATACACATGTTACATGTATTAAAAAATACTAAATTAGAAGAATTATATAATAAAGAAAAATTTCATATATTAACAAAAGAAGAATATATAAACATAGTATGTGATCAATTAGAATTATTAAATCCTAAAATAGTAATAAATCGTATTACTGGAGATCCTAAAATAGATGATTTAATAGAACCCCAATGGTTAATAAAAAAATTTATTGTATTAAATGATATAGATAAAGAATTAGTAAAAAGAAATTCATACCAAGGAAAAAGAGTTTAAAACTCTTTTTTTAACAAAAAACTGAAATATTGAAAACTAAATTTTAATATTTCAGTATTCTTTCTATCATTATTTTTTACTATACTTTATTTCAGATTCTTATCTTTTAAGTTTATCAGCTTTTGAAATAAAATTGTAAACAATTTTATTTAACTATTGAAATACGAGAACCATAGCTGGAATCACCGTTGCCATAGTTAAGAGAAAAGGAAAATAAACCATAAGTTGAGTTGTTGTAGTAACTACTACGAACAATCCATGGAACTTTGTCATAAACAAAGCTAGCACTATCATTATACCATTCTGCTGTTTCTGTCATTGCATGTTGTAAATTTGCTGTGGCATAATCACTTGAAGTTGTATATAAATTATAATACTTAGCATTATTTGAATCCTCAAAAAATTCTATTCCATCATATGTGCTTGAACAGTCTATTCCTAAGCACCCACTAAAACCTGAATTTTTTGTAGAAATATATCCAGACCAATATCTTGTTCCATCCCAATATACTCCCATCACATAATCATATGTTCCACCACTCATATCATATATTCCATAA
>CAZAPU010000002.1:0-14672 GCA_964487215.1 uncultured Mycoplasma sp.
AAAGTAAAATCTATTTAAGACCAGAGAATGCTCAAGGAGAATATGTAAATTTTTTAAATGTACAAAGAAGTATGAGAGCAAAAATTCCATTTTCTATTGGACAAATTGGTAAAGCTTTTAGAAATGAAATAACTCCAGGTAATTTTACTTTTAGAACAATTGAATTTGAACAAATGGAATATCAAACTTTTTGTAAAGAGGGTTCAGATATGGAATTATATGATTATTTTAAAGAATATGGAAAGAAATTCTTTAATGATCTAGGACTTCCATCTGAAAAACTTAGATATCATGATCATGAAAAATTAGCTCATTATGCTAAAGCTGCATGTGACATTGAATATAATTTTCCTGTATTTGGTTGGGGAGAAATAAATGGAACTCATAATCGTACTAATTATGATTTAACAAGGCATACAGAATATAGCGGAGTAAAACAAGAATACTTAGATCCTGAAACAAATGAAAAATTTATACCATATATTATTGAATCTACTTATGGTGTTGATAGAACTGTTTTAGCAGTATTATTTGAAGCATATGAAGAACAGCAATTAGAAAATGATACAAGAGAGGTATTACATCTATCACCTTATCTTGCACCATATAAAGTAACAGTGTTACCTTTAGTAAAAAAATTACATAGTGAAGAAGCTAAATTAATATTTGAAAAACTTTCAAAATTATTTATGGTTTCATATGATGAATCTGGAAGTATCGGAAAAAGATACAGAAGAAGTGATGCGATTGGAACACCGTTTGCTATTACAATAGATGATGATACAATTAATAACAAAACAGTTACCATAAGAGATAGAGATACAATGGAACAAATTATATTACCAATTGATGAAATGGAAAATTATATTTTAGGTAAAATTATATTTTAAATAACAGGTGGGTTTTATGGGAAGTAAAGTATTAAAAAGACAAATTTTAACCGATGGAATAAAATTGTTTAAAGCTTATGATAGATGTTGGATGGATTATAAAATAACAAAAGAAAATCCACCAACTTTTCATCATGTTGTACCAGTTAGAAAAGGTGGACCAACATCAATAGAAAATTTAGCAATTTTATCTTTGACAGCACATTTATACTTTAATATTATGGAAAAAAAAGATCCCTCAATTGCAGAAAATATTAATAATTTATTTAAACAATTGAATGAAACAATGGAACCACCTACTGAAGAATATTATATGAAATTACATTATTATATGGATAAATACGAAAGTAAAAGAGTAAGGATATATATAAAATAAAATATATATCTTTTTTTCAACAAATTTTTCATATTTATTATTTTATACTCATTCTAGGTGATAAAATATGAAAGAATATTATGTATTTAAATTAAAAAAAGAGTTTGTGAAATTATATAAAGATAAGCCTAGTGAATTATTCTATATATTTAATAGAATTTATTATATGAAAGAAATAGATAAAATGTATGGATATAATTTATTTGAACAAATAAGTGATTTTTTTGATAAAAAGGAAATTAATAATTATTTATTTAATAAACATAAGGATAAAATAATGTATTCATTCACAGTAAATGAACACATAATTAATAATTTATTTTTAAATGAAATTAGTATACTTAAAGTAAAAAATTCAAATTTAAGAATTGAAACTAATACAGAAAAATGTATATTTTTTAGTGATTTAAAAGAAATGAGTTCTAATTTTTTTATATGTAATTTCAAAGAACAAGATTATTTTTTTATTAAAAATTATAAAGAACAACAAAAAGTTTCTAATTAAACTTGAAAATACATATAATTTCTTATAAAATAGTATTTATAAATGGAGGTAATATTATGTGGCATGATATATTAATGATTGTAGTTGGACTTGTTCCAGGACTTGTGATTGGATTTTTCTTAGCAAGATTTTTCATGAAAAAATACTTAAAAAAGAATCCGCCAATTAATGAAGAGATGATTAAGGCAATGATGACTGGTATGGGAAGAACACCAACACAAAAACAAGTTAATCAAATGATGAAACAAATGACTAAATACATGTAATAAAAACAATAAAAAAAGAACTTTATTTTGAAGTTCCTTTTTTTGTTGTTTTCTTTTTTGTAACAGTTACTTTTTTCTCTTTTATTGTTTCTTCAATAACAGGTTTTCTAACAACAGAATCAATAATATAAGTGAAGAATATTGTATATATAATAATCATTATAATATTAAATACATATTGACCAGTAAATAATTTTAACACTTGTGTAAATGGTATAACACCAAATTGTGCTAGTGATATAAAGATCAAACTATCAACTGTAATTGAAATTACTGCTGCTATTAAGAATTTAAATCCTTTAAATCCTGATAAATAGTTATATAAAAATAAACATAAATTTTGACTAACGAAGAAGCTTATTAAAGAAGCAAAGACTATACGATAATCTAAATTAAATATAATTTCCAATCCATCTGGACCATTATATGGTAACATTGAAGATATCGTAAATAGTATTGCCATAACTATTAATGAAATAACAGAGTAGTTAAATAACATTTTTGTGTTATCATTTCCATATCTTTCAGAAAATAGAATTGCTAAGAAATAAGTTGCTGGATAAACAAGTATTGAAGCAGTAACAGATAGGTTTAATAACTCAACAGTTCTACAAGCTAATATAAGTGAAGTAATATAACAAGTAATAAATACAATCATAACAACAAAAAAGAAAAAATTCTTATCCCTTTTCATATTTTATTCCTCCTAGTATAAATTATAGAATAAAATTGTAGTAAAAACAAGAAAAAATGAACAAAATGTGGTAAAATGTTTTCAGGTGATTTTAATGAACTTAGAACATATAAGAAATTTTTCAATAATCGCTCATATAGACCATGGAAAATCTACTCTTGCAGATCGCATTTTAGAAAAAACAAATGCTATTAACAAAAGAGAAATGAAGAATCAATTACTTGATTCAATGGAACTAGAAAGAGAAAGAGGAATTACAATTAAATTAAATGCAGTATCTTTAAATTATAAATATAATAATGAAGATTATTTATTAAATCTAATAGATACTCCAGGACATGTTGATTTTACTTATGAAGTATCAAGATCGTTAGCTGCTTGTGAAGGAGCAATTTTAGTAATAGATGCAACTCAAGGTATAGAAGCTCAAACATTTGCTAATTTATATTTAGCAATGGAAAATAATTTAAAAATAATACCAGTTATAAATAAGATAGATTTACCTAATGCTGATCCTGAAAGAATAAAAAAAGAAATAGTAGAAACTTTAGGTTTTAATGAAGAAGAAATTCTTTTATGTAGTGCTAAGGAAGGAATTGGTATAGAAGAAATATTAAATTCTGTTATAGAAAATATTCCATGTCCTACTGTAAATTCTGATAAACTTTCAGCATTAATATTTGATTCTTATTATGATCCTTATAAAGGAATAGTATTGTCTATTAGAGTTATGTCTGGAGAAATTAAAGTAAATGATGAAATTAAGATGATGAAAACAGGAGCAATTTATGATGTTGTTTCGGTTGGAGTTCACACACCAAAAGAAGTAGAAAAAGATAAATTGACAGCAGGTACTGTAGGTTTTATTACAGCAAGCATTAAATCATTATCAGATGTAAAAGTTGGAGATACAATAACTAATAAGAAAAATCCAATTGAAGAGCCATTAAAGGGGTATAAAGAGATTAAACCAATGGTTTATTGTGGCATCTATCCAATTGATGGACAAAAATATGATGATTTAAAGGAAGCATTAGAAAAATTAAAATTATCAGATTCAGCTTTAGATTTTTCACCAGAAACATCAAAAGCTTTAGGATTTGGTTTTAGATGTGGTTTTTTAGGACTGTTACATTTAGATATAATAAAAGAAAGAATAGAAAGAGAGTTTAATATTGATATAATAGCAACAGCACCTTCTGTTATTTATGAAGTTATATTGAATAATGGTGATACTATATTAGTAGATAGTCCTACAAAATTGCCAGATAAAACAAATATAAAAGAAATAAAAGAACCATATATAAAAGCAAATATATTTTTACCAAGTACTTATATTGGACAAGTAATGGAATTATGTCAAAATAAAAGAGGAATATATTTAAGTATGGAATATTTAGATGCAACAAGAGTTAATATTCATTATGAATTACCTTTGGCAGAAGTTGTTTATGATTTCTTTAATAAACTTAAAAGTGCTACTAAAGGATATGCATCATTTGATTATGATGTTATTGCAAACAAACCTGGTGATCTAATTAAATTAGATATATTATTAAATGGTGAAATTGTTGATGCTTTAAGTATAATTGCACATAAGGATTTTGCTTATGATCGAGGAAGGATAATTTGTGAGAATCTAAAAGAAATTATTCCAAGACAGATGTTTGAAATACCTGTACAAGCAGCAGTTGGATCAAAAATAATTGCTAGAGAAACAGTTAAAGCCATGAGAAAAGATGTTCTTGCAAAATGTTATGGTGGAGATGTTTCTAGAAAAAGAAAACTACTAGAAAAACAAAAAGAAGGAAAGAAAAAAATGAAAACAATTGGAACTGTAGAGCTTCCAAGTGATGCTTTCTTAAGTATATTAAAAGTGGAGGATGATTAAATGTTATCAAAAAAACAAGAAAAAGAAATACAAGAAAATGTTTTTAAAGCAGCATTATTTGAATTAAGAACAGGAAGAACAATAAAACAAGTAGCTGAAACACTTAATATGGAAAGTTCTTCAGTTCAAAGATATTTAAATGATGAAGAGAGAATTATACATATATTTAACAATACTAATAGTGATGAATTGAGAGATTTAGTGGATTTAAAGCCAGGAGATAACTTTGGAAAAGTTGTATTTGATAAGATTCAAGAAAATCTAAAGAGAAACAAACAAGAAGGATTATCAAGAGGTGGAATAACTTCTACAAAAAATCATAAAGTAATTAAAAATGAATTGGGTCATTTTCAAGGAGTAAAAAAATCTAGATGAATAAAGTAAAAAGTATTTATATCCACATACCTTTTTGTAAAAAAATATGTTCTTACTGTGATTTTTGTAAAATGTATTATAACAAAGAATGGGTAGATAAATATTTAATAGCTTTGGAGAAAGAAATTAAAAGTAACTATAAAAATGAAATAATAAATACTTTATATATTGGAGGAGGAACTCCTTCTTCATTATCAAAATTACAACTAAAAAAATTATTTAGTATTTTGAAATTAATAAAATTAAATAATAAATATGAATTTACTTTTGAATGTAATATTGAGGATATTAATGAAGAATTATTAAAGCTATTAAAAAATAATAAAGTTAATAGATTAAGTATTGGAATTCAAACTTTTAATAAAAAATATTTATTATTAATGAATCGAACTAGTAAAAATAATATTAAAAACACAATAAATCTTTGCAAAAAACACTTTAATAATATTAATATTGATCTAATATATGGATTAGAAAATCAAACAATTATGGAATTAAATGAAGATTTAAATAAGTTTTTAGAATTAGATCTTCAACATATATCAATTTACTCATTGATATTAGAAAAAAATACTATTCTAAGCAATAGTAATTATAAAGAATTAGATGAAGATAACCAAAGAAAAATGTATGATTTAATTAGAAAAAATTTAAATAAAAATGGATATATTCAATATGAAATAAGTAATTTTTCAAAAAAAGGTTATGAATCAAAACATAATTTAACATATTGGAATAATGAACATTATTATGGTTTTGGACTTGGAGCATCTGGATATATAGATAATATTAGATATACCAATACTAGAAATTTTAATAAATATTTAAATGGTGAATATATTTATGAAAAAGATATTATTGATGATGAAATTAATATGCAAAATGAGATGATTTTAGGACTTAGAAAAATAAAAGGTGTATCAAAAAAGAAATTTTATCAAAAATATCACATAAATATTGAACAAGTATTTAATATAGAAAAATTAAAAGAAAATAAATATTATTTTTATATATCAAAACATAATTTATTTATATCAAATAGTATTTTAGTAGATTTTATTTAAAATAAGATTTACTTTTTTTAATTATTACCTTAAAATAAAATTATAGGGAGGTTTTTTATATGGCAAAATGGGATAAAGAATACTTAAAATTATGTAAAAAGATTTTAGAAGAAGGAAAAGAAGTAGAAAATAGAACGGGAGTAAATACAATAAAAATACCTGGATATTTTTTAGAATTTGATTTAGCAGAAGAATTTCCAATTTTAACAACTAAACAACTATTTTTTAAGAATGCTATTACTGAATTATTATGGATATATCAAGCTGGTAGTAACGATGTTAGATGGCTACAAGAAAGAGGTAATCATATTTGGGATGAATGGGAAATTAATGAAGAAGGAAAATGGAAAGCTACTCAAATGATACCAGATAATAATGGAAATCTTGTAAAAACAGAAATTGAAAAAAATTTTGGTAAAGAATGGGCTCATACAATTGGTACAGCATATGGATGGATAGTAAATAAATACAATCTAACTGAAGATTTATTAAACAAATTAAATAATAATCCAAGAGATAGAAGAATGGTAATGAGTTTATGGCAAAATGAGTATTTAAATACAGCTGTTTTACCATCATGTGTATGGTCAAGCGAATGGGATGTAACAGATGGTAAATTAAATGCATGGGTTCATCAAAGAAGTTGTGATGTGCCTTTAGGACTACCTTTTAATGTTACTCAATATGCAGTATTATTATCATTACTAGCTAATTTTTCTAATTTAAAACCTGGCAAATTATATTGGTCTATTAAAGATGCTCATATTTATGTAAATCAAATTAATGGAATATTGGAACAAATAAAAAGAGGAGATTTACCTGATTTAGCTGCTCCTGAATTATGGATAAATCCAGAAGTAAATAGTTTTTTTGAAATTGATAACTCTAGAGAACTAAAAGATATAAAAGTAAGAAAATATGAACATTATGGAAAAATTAATTTTCCAATAGCACAATAGGAGGTATTTATGAAATTATCAATGATTGCAGCAATTGGAGAAAAAAATGAACTTGGTAAAGACAATGACTTATTATGGTATTTACCTAATGATTTAAAATTTTTCAAACAAGTTACAACTGGAAAAACAATATTAATGGGAAGAAAAACATTTGAATCATTACCTAAATTATTGCCAAATAGAAAACATATCGTTTTATCAAAATATAACAATGAATTTCCTAATGAAGTTACTGTATATAAAAATAAAGAAGATTTTATAAATGATTATAAAGCAACAAATGAAGAAATATTTGTAATTGGTGGTGGTGCTATTTATAAGTTATTTATAAATGATGTTAGTGATATTTATTTAACAGAAGTAGATGCAAATGATAATACAGCTACTGTATATTTTCCAAATTTTAATAAAGAAGAATTTAATAGAGAACTAATAGATGAAGATAGTTATAATAATATTTCATTTAAACATGTTTTATATAGGAGGAAATAATGGCAAATAAATTTATTGTAATAGAAGGAACAGATTGTTCTGGTAAAGAAACTCAAAGTAGATTATTAGTAGAAAGACTTAATAATCTAGGAATGAAATCTGCTTATTTAACATTTCCAGATTATGATACACCTACAGGTAAGATTGTAGCCTGGTATTTAAATAAACCAGAATACTCAGAAGGTTTACCAATTAAAACAGAAAGATTATTTATGGAAGGTGCAGATAAAGTTGATCCTTTAGTAGCAAGCTGTTATTATGCTGCAGATCGTAGATATAATATGAATAAAATAATTGATTTATTAGATCAAGGTTATAATGTTATTTTAGATCGTTATGTATATAGCAATATGGCTCATCAAGGTGGTAAAATAAAAAGTAAAACAGCCAGAACAAAAATAATTGATACATTAGATCAATTAGAATTTGGTATATTAGAATTGCCAAGACCAGATGCAGTAATATTTTTACATATGCCATATGAGCAAGCTTGTATTTTAAAGAAAAAAAGAACAAATTTAGATGATCATGAAAAAAATGTAGAACATTTAAAAAATGCAGAACAAACATATTTGGAATTATGTGAAAAATTTAGCTTCAGATATATTAATTGTACAAAAAATAACCAAATTAGATCAATCGAAGATATTAGTGATGAAATTTTAAGTAATGTTGAAGAAATAGAATTAAAAAATTATAGAAAATAAAAAAGCTACTTTGAAGTAGCTCTTTTATTTATTCCAATCATTGAACCAAACATTGAAGCAATTATTATAATAGCAATAAATACAAAGAAATTAAAATTTATTTTATAGAAAATTAAATCAATTACTACAGCAATTCCTGAATAAACTAAACCAAATTTTATACCACTTTGATAACCATTTCTATCAGAACTTTTACCAATTAAAAAACCACCAACCATAGTAGAAACTATTGGTATGACTAATTTTAAAATATTAAAAACAGTATTATTAATTAACTCAAAATAATTTAATATTGAAATAATTATTGTAAATACTGCTATTAAACCTAAAGTATATCCTACAGCAATCATATATTTTTTCAAATTCATCTTTATCACCTAATAAAATTTATGTTTATGAATAAAAAATATGTATTTATTCATCATAATAAAAGGTGATAATATGAATTTAGGAACAGTAATTTTTAGAACTTTACTATTTTATTTTTTAATAATGTTTTTATATCGATTGATGGGAAAAAGAGAAGTAGGACAACTTGGCATAATTGATTTAATTGTATCTATCTTAATAGCAGAATTGGTTGCAATAAGCATTGATAACACAGAAGATTCACTTATGATAACTATAATACCAATTGTTATTCTTACAATGTTACAAATGGTCATGGCATATTTATCATTAAAAGAAAATAAAATAAGAAATTTTCTTGATGGTAAGCCAACACTAATAATTAATAAAGGAAAAATAAAATTTAAAGAAATGATGAAGCAAAGATATAATTTAGATGATTTATTAACTCAATTAAGAGATAAAAAATTTAGAAGTATTGATGAAGTTGATTATGCAATATTAGAAACAAATGGAACATTATCTATTTTTTCTAAAGGAAAAGATAAAAAAGCTGCTTTTCCATTACCACTAATTTTAGATGGTGAAATTGAACAAGAAACCTTGAAATACATTAATAAAGATGAGAAATGGTTATTAAATAATATAAATGAGGAAATAAGTAATATATTTTATGCTTTTTATAAGGAACAAAAAGTATATATAATTAAAAAAGATGAATTAAATTAATATTTTTTTAATTACAATTATTTGATGAAATAAAATATATAAATATTGAAAACAATATGCAATTAATAATGAATACATATTAATATTCATAAAAGTAAATATTATAAGAACAATAATTTTAATAATATTTCCAATCAAATTAGATATCATTATTACTTTTGATTTATTAATTGATTGTAAAACAGTATTTAATGGACCTAATACATATGAAAGTAAAAAAATTGGGGCTGCTATTCTTAGATAAGATGTACCTAAATTAGTTTTAAATATTAATTTTAAGGATAATTCAGGGAATATAATTAAAAATATAGTACATGGTATACCAATAAGTAAAGAATAAAATAAAGCTTGTTTTATTTTTCTTTTTACTGATTTTATTTGATTATTTACAAATAATTTACTTATTACTGGCAATAGAGCACTACTTATAGCACCAGTTAAAAAACTTGGCATCATAACCATTGGTAAAACATAACCAGAAATTATTCCATATTCATTTGTAATTGAACTTGAAGTCCATCCAATTTTTAATAATATATAAGTTAAAATAATAGGTTCTAAAAACATACCTATACTAGAAATAAGTCTACCTAATGTTGTAGGAATAGATATAAAAAATATATCTTTTATATAACTAAGATCAGGTTTAATATCTGTTCTTTTTATTTTTATCTTCTTTGGTAAGAAAAATAACAATATTATAATAGAAGCAAATTCACTAATACAATTAAGTAAAACTAGACCAGTAATAGCTAAATTAATATCGTTATTTAATAACTTAGGTATAATTACTATAATACCTAATATTCTAATAATTTGTTCAATTATATTTGATAATACATGAGGAAACATTCTTTCTTTACCAAAAAAATAACCTCTGATAATACTAGAAATAGTTATAAAAGGCAAAGTAATTCCAATAGCAAGAATTGGATATAACAAATCATTATTTTTTAATAGAGTATTTGCTATAAAAGGTGCAATTAATATAATAATAAGTATAAGAATAATATTAAAAAACATAGCAATAGGTATTATACCAAATACTAATTTTCTATTATTCTTCTTATCTTCTGCAATTATTTTAGAAATAGCAATAGGTAAAGACATAGTAGCAATAGTTATAAATAAATTAAATGTTGGAACAATTAACATATATAAACCAATACCTTTTAATCCAACAACTCTTGTCATTATAATTCTTATTACCATTCCTAATATCTTTGTAATTAAGCCACCAATAACTAAAATAATTGTAGATTTTATAAATTTTTCTTTTATATTCATAATTAATAATATGTATATTTATGGACTTTTACTTTAAAAAATGCATAAATTGTTTTATAATATATACAGTAAAAGGAAATATTAATGAGGAAGTGTTTATATGAATTTTAATAGTTTAGATGAATTATATAATAAAGTTTTACCAGCCTTAACAATAAAGGCAAAAGAAAATAATAATATTATAACTGAAAAGGAAATATGGGATTATTTATCCAAAGAAAAATGGTGTAAATCAGTTGATTTATCTCTTGCAGAAATGATAAACGATATTTTAAAATTAGATATTTCTTTAATAAATAGGGATGTGGAGTATGAAATTAAATAATACAGTAACATATAATGAACTTATAATTGCAATAGAAAAATATATGACAGCCGATTCTGTTGAAACAGTAAAAACTGCATATAAATTTGCTCAAGAAAAACACGAAGGTCAATATAGAAGAACAGGTGAAGAATATATTAATCATCCTTTATCATGTGCTCTTATTTTAACGACAATATTTGCGGATTGTCCCACGATAACATCAACTTTATTACATGATACAATAGAAGATACTGACACAACCAAAGAAGAAATAGAAGAAAAATTTGGTAAGGAAGTAGCAACACTTGTAGATTCAGTAACAAAAATTAATAATATAAATATTTCTACTGAAAACGAATATTTAACTAACTATTACAAAAAAATAATAGTAGGAATGAGTGAAGATGTAAGAGTTATAATTATAAAACTAGCAGATCGATTACATAATATGAGAACACTTTATGCTTTACCAAAAGATAAACAAGTAAAGAAAGCCAAAGAAACATTAGAAATACTTACTCCAATTGCCCATAGACTTGGAATGCATAAAATAAAAAGTGAACTAGAGGATCTTTCACTAAAATATTTAAAACCAGAAATATATTTTGATATTGTAGAAAAATTAAATAATACAAAAGTAGAAAGAGAACAATATGTAAATAAAATGATGCTTGAGGTTTCAAACTTATTAAAACAAAACAAAATTAATCATGAAATTAAAGGAAGAGCTAAAAGTATTTATAGCATTTATAAAAAACTTGATTCTGGAAGACCATTTCATGAAATATATGATTTACTTGCTATAAGAATTTTAGTGGACAAAGAACAAGAATGCTACTTAGCATTAGGAATAATTCATTCGAAATATAAACCATTACCCAAAAGATTTAAAGATTATATTGCGATGCCTAAAACTAATTTGTATCAAACATTACATACAACTGTATTTGGTTTAGATGGAAATTTATTTGAAATCCAAATAAGAACACATGATATGGATGAAATTGCAGAAAATGGTATTGCATCACATTGGGCATACAAAGAAAACAAAAATGCTGCTATTGAAATGCAAAATATCACTGAACAAAAATTACAATTTTATAAATCAATAATAGAATTAAATGATGAAAAACTTAGTTCAGAAGAATTTGTAAATAGTGTAAAAAATGAAGTATTAAATAATAATATTTATGTATATACTCCTAAAGGAGATGTAATTGAGTTACCAAAAGGTGCAACTCCAATAGATTTTGCATATAGAGTTCATTCTCAAGTTGGGGATAAAATGACAGGAGCAATAGTAAATGATTCTATGGTTCCATTGTCATATGAATTAAAAAATTCAGATATAATAAAAATTATTACTAATAAAAATTCATCTGGTCCTTCAAGAGAATGGATAAAAATAGCAAAAACAACTCAAGCAAAATCAAAAATAAAAAGCTTCTTTAATAAAACAAGTAGAGAAGATTATATAAATTCTGGAAAAGAATTACTTGAAAAAGAACTTAGAAGAAAAAAAGTTTCAATTACAGAATTTATGAAACAAGAAAATATAAATGAAATAATTAAAGAATTTAAAGTAAAAGATTTAGAAGATTTATATTTAAATATTGGAAACAATAAATATTCTGCAAAATCTATTGTAAAGCGAGATCAACCAGATGAAGCCAAGACAATTGTACAAAAAGAAATAAAAGATTTTGAAAAAACTAAAGATAATGATATTATCGTTGGTAATACAAAAAACATAAAAACACATATTGCAAATTGTTGTTTACCTGTACCAGGGGATGATATTATTGGTTATATAACAAAGAATGCAGGTATTAGTATTCATAGAAGCAATTGTCAAAATATTGATCATGAAGATGATAGAATTATTGAAGGAAAATGGAATATAACTACAAAAAACAAATATTATTCAGAAATAGTAATATACAGTAATACACAAAAAAATCTAATAGTAGATATAATTCAAGCTGCTTCAAATATTGATTTATCAGTAGAAACAGTATCCATTTTAAACAAAACAGATAATATTGTTTACTCAGTAACATTATTAGTAAAAGATCTTCAGGAATTAGATAAAGCAATTACAGCTTTTAGAAAAATAAAATATATAACTAATGTAGAAAGGATAATATAATGAAAGTTGTAGTACAAAGAGTAACAGAAGCTTCTGTATCAGTAAATAACGAAGTAGTAGGTAAAATAGGTAATGGATTATTATTACTTGTAGGTTTTACACATAATGATGATATAAATACCATAAAATATATTGCAAATAAAATTATTAATTTGCGAATATTTGATGATAGCAATGGTATTATGAATCTTTCTGTTTTAAATAAAAATTATGATATTTTATCTATTTCTCAATTTACTTTATATGGTGATGCAACAAGTGGTAATAGACCAAGTTATATAAAATCATTAAATCAAGAAGCAGCAAAAGAACTATATAATTTATTTAATGAAGAACTAAAAAAGAGTAAGTTAAAAATTGAAACAGGAATATTTAGAGAAGATATGAAAGTATCTTTAACAAATGATGGACCAGTAACTATTATCATTGAAAGGTGATGATATATGGAAAAAATTAATTATAAGCTTATTAATTTTGCCATAATAATTATTATCTTTTTTTTTATTATTCAAACTAGTGAAGTATGGTTAAATGTATTAAATATAATAAAAAAAATTACTTTACCAATAATAATTGCTTTTGTAATATCATACAGTCTTTATCCATTAGTGAATTTATTAAAGAAGAAAATAAAAAATAATATTATATCTGTAATACTAATCATTATAATTATTTTTTGTATCATTAGCATATTATTATACTTTTCAATACCATTAATAATAAATCAACTTATTTCCTTATCAAAAAGTATAATTCCATTTATTGAACAATTGTTTTTAAAAACAACTTTTATAAATATTTCTTATATTGAAGAATTATTAGTAAAAAATATAAATAATTTTATTTTTAATTTAAGTAATAAACCAGTAGAATTAGTAATTGATTCTATAACTTTATTTACTAACTTTGTTTTAATTACAATATTATCTATATATTTTTTATTTAATATGGAAAAAATAAAACAAAAAATAAAAAATCTATTTAATAAAAATACAAAATTATTAAAATGCTTAAGAGAGATAGATCTATCTTTAAATAATTATTTAAGAGGATTATTTATAATTATATTTATAGAAATGTTAGAATACACAATAATTTATTTAATAGTAGGTCATCCTAATTATTTACTACTAGGTATTTTAGCAGGAATAACTACAATAATTCCTTATTTTGGTAATTTATTTACTAATATATTAGCCTTAATAACAGCAATTTCAGTATCAAATGAATTATTTATTATTGTAGGGATTATTGTTTTAATAGTGCCATTAATTGATTGCTATATTATTGATCCAAAAATATATCATAAAACTACTAATTTAAACCCAATAAAAGTAATAATTGCTATTATAATAAGTAGTACAATATTTGGTGTAATTGGAATAATTATTGCAGTACCAATATATTTAATAATAGAAGCATTAGTTAAAAGTATTGACTTGACAAATATTAATAATAATTTATAATAAAAAGTCAAGGAGATGTGTTGAATATGAAAAAAGAAATAAAAGAAAAAATAAGAAAGTATATATTGAGCAAAATAACTGATGATATACCAGATTGTTCAATAAAATTGAAAACAGATGTACTAAATGAGATATTATTTGAAAATACTATATCTTGTAAAAAAATA
>CAZAPU010000002.1:14772-33581 GCA_964487215.1 uncultured Mycoplasma sp.
ATCATTTGATGGTGCAGTAGTAGCTGGTGCTGATTTTACTGGAGCAACAAATGTAGATCTTGATCCACAAACTGTATGTTATAAAAGTTTAAGATATGGTAAGTATCCACTAGATTTTACAGGTAAATCATTTGATGGTGCAGTAGTAGCTGGTGCTGATTTTACTGGAGCAACAAATGTAAATATGGATCCACAAACTGTATTTATGAAATGTATGGTTTGTGGTTGTTATCCGTTTGATTTTACAGATAAATCATTTGAAGGTGTTGATGTACGAGGCTCAGATTTTACTGGAGCAACAAATGCGGAAATATATAATAATATAAATATACTAAAAAAACATATTGATAAAGCTTTTGAAAGAAAGAGAAAATAGAGAATAAATTTAAGAAATAAGCAATTATTTCTTTTTATTTGTGACAAATTTTGATAAAATGATATTAGGAAGTGATAACATGAAGTTTGATTTTATAATAAATAAATATTTATTAATATGGAATGTGTTATATCAGACTGCTTTTAATGAGGATGCTGAAAAATTAAGACAAAAAATATGGAGAGAAAATAAAAAAGAGTATGCATTAATGTATAGAGAAAAAGCAACTATTTTAAAAGAGTTTAATGATTATATTCCAGATGATGATGAATTGTTTAATTTAGTAGAATCTACAGAATGTTATAAAAAAATAAAACAAGATACAAATAAATATAGGTTGAACCTATTAGAAATGTGGACAGTAAATAATAGAAAATTCGTAAGAGAATTAAATAAAATATTAAAATATGATTTAGAAACAAAATTTACTATTGCCGTTGTTGATCCTAATTTCGATATATTAGAAATTGATTTTAATACTAATACTATTACATTAGGAAAAAAATTAAACATGAAAGAAAAGGAAGGATTTTTAACATATTTATTTTATAAAATATTAGAAAATGAATTTGGTAAAATAAAAAAGGAAGAACAAAGTATTTATATAGTTATATTAGAATTAATTTGTTTAAATGAACTATATACAAGAATTAGTGATGAATCAAAATATAATTTTGGTAGAAAAGATTTGAAAGAATTAAAAAACAAAATATATCCATATTGGTTAATGTATCTTGGATTAAATATAGAAGATATGGAAAAAAGAATGATAAAAGATAATTTATTTTTTGATATAAATGATTATCCTTATGAAAGCAAATTAAAAAATATTGATATATTTTCATTTGTAAATTTTATTATAAATAATAAACAAGAAATATTAAAAAAGAAATCTATTGGAGTTGAAAAAATTAATATAGAAACACTATAATTTTTTCTATTTGGAGGTAACGAATGGATAAGAAACTTAGCAATTTATTAGAAAAAATTAATTTTAATGAAGAAAAAAGAAAATATTTTAATGAAATAAAAATCGAAAAAATAATAGTAAAAGAAGAAAAGAAAACATGGGATATAATACTAAAATGTCCATGTAATATAGAATATAGTTTAATACAAGAATTTATTGACTGCTTATCAAAATATGTGAATCAAAAATATACTTATACAATAACAGTAAAACCAGAAAAAGAAGATTTATCTTTAATAGAAGATTATTATAAAAATATATTAATATTAGCTAACCATAATAATTTATATTTTGATATGTTTCATGATAGATTAATTATTAATGACAATGAATATTTTATTGAAATATATAATAAGAGTGAAGAAAATACTATTAATAAAAAACTTGGTGATATAAATAAATATTTTAAAAAATTTGGTTTTTCAGTTGAATTAAAAACAAGAATGAATTTAGAAAAGAATAATAAAATAAAAGAGGAAATAAAAACTTCTGTTGAATCAGTGAAAAAAGATATTGTAGACAAAGAAGCAAAAGAAGAAAAGAAAATATCAGGTGTTATTTTAGGTAATCCTGTTAGAGGCAAAATAATACCTTTAAATGAAATTAGTTATGAAGCTGATAACATTACTACTGAAGTAATGGTTTTTGCAGTTAACCCTTCTACTAAAAAAGGTATTTATTCATTGACACTTAAAACAACTGATTTAACTACTAGTATGTATGTAAGAATATATGTTACTAGTGAAGAATTATATGATAGTTTATTAAGCAAAATAAAACCAAATATGTGGTTAAAAATAAATGGATATGTAAAAAACAATACTTTTTACAATGATTTAGTACTTAATGCAAGGAATATTGAAATAATTGAAAAAGTCATAGAAGTACCAACTGATGATTGTGAAGAAAAGAGAGTAGAATTACATGCACATACAATGATGAGTCAAATGGATGGTGTAATTGAAGTTGCTGATTTAATTAAAAGAGCAAAAAGTTACGGACATAAAGCTATTGCAATTACTGATCATAATGCAATTCAAACTTTCCCAGAAGCATATCATCATAAAGATGAAATAAAAATATTATATGGTGTAGAATTAGCCATGATAGATGATGATTTAGATTTAGTAGTTAGACCAGATAATAGTTTATTATTAGAAAACACATATGTAATATTTGATTTTGAAACTACTGGATTTAATGCTGGTGGTGGAGATTCAATAATTGAAATTGGTGCAGTAAAAATGAAAGACGGTGAAGTAATTGATAGATTTTCTAGATTAATAAATCCAGGAAAGAAATTAGAAACAAATATTACTCAACTTACAGGAATTACTGATGATATGTTAAAAGATTGCAGAAATGAAGAAGCAGAAATAAAAGATTTTATAGAATGGTTTGGAAATCTACCTATGGTTGCTCATAATGCAAAATTTGATGTATCATTCTTGGAAATGGCATATAAAAAATATAATCTAGGTGTATATAATAATTCTGTTTTAGATACTTTACAATTATCTAGAGCAATAGAACCATCCGTATTTAAACACTCACTATCTGCTTTGGTAAAAAGATATAATATACCATTTGATGAAGATTCACACCATAGAGCAGATTATGATGCCGAAGCCACTGGTAAAATATTCTTTAAAATGTTGGATACAATTGATAGCAGAAAAATAGAAACTATGGATCAAATAGATAGTTTAGTTTCAAAAGATGAAATACATAAATTTGGTAATTTATATCATATAAATATTTTAGTAAAAAACCAAGTTGGTTTAAAAAACTTATTTAAGATAATATCATTTGCTAATACAAAATATCTATATAAAACACCAAGAATACTAAGAAGTGTAGTACAAGAATTAAGAGAAGGATTATTAATTAGTTCAGGCTGTTGTAATGGAGAAATATTTGAATTAGCAAAAAGTAAAAGTGATGATGAAATAGGGGACTTAATGAATTTTTATGATTATATAGAAGTTCAACCTCCAGAAGTTTATAAACATATGATATATCTTGAAGATTTTAGAAATGAAGAAGATGTAATAGAAAATATTAAAAAAATAATAAGAATTGCAAAAACAAAAAATAAATTAGTTGTTGCAACTGGAGATGTACATCATTTAGATAGAAAAGATAAAATTTATAGAGAAATAATTGTTAATCAAAAAGTACCTGGCGGAGGAAGGCATCCACTTTCAAGGGAAAAAATAAAAGAAATTCCATCACAGCATTTTAGAACTACTAAAGAGATGTTAGATGATTTTGAATTTATGGGGGAAGAAATTGCTCATGAAATAGTAATAGAAAATACTAATAAAATAGCAGATTCTATTGATGAACTTGTAATTATACCTGATACAAAAGGTATTCCTTTCTCACCAATATTTAAAGATTCACAAAAAATAATTAGAGATATATGTTATGAAAAAGCTTATTCAATATATGGAAATCCTTTACCAAAACAAGTTGAAGAAAGATTAGAAGCAGAACTTAATGGTATTATTAATGGAGGATTTGATTCGATATATTTAATTGCTCAAAAATTAGTACATAAAAGTAATGAAGATGGTTATTCTGTAGGAAGTAGGGGTAGTGTTGGATCTTCTTTTGCAGCTACTATGTTAGGTATAACTGAGGTTAATCCTTTACCTGCACATTATATTTGTCCTAATTGTAAAAAAGCTATTTTTAATGATGAAAATGATGTCCCATATGGTAAGAACTTTCCATCAGGATATGATTTACCAGATAAAATATGTGAATGTGGAACTAAGTTTAAAAAAGAAGGACAAGATATGCCTTTTGCGACTTTCTTAGGATTTAATGCTGATAAAGTTCCTGATATTGATTTAAACTTTTCAGGAGATTATCAAGCTAAAGCTCATGATTATACTAAAGTATTATTTGGTAAAGATTATGTTTATAGAGCAGGTACTATTGGTACAGTAGCAGAGAAAACAGCATATGGATTTGTAAAAGGTTATTTTGAAGATAAAGGTATAACTAATATTAAAGGTCTTGAAATAGAAAGACTAGCTCAAGGAGTTACTGGAGTAAAAAGAACAACTGGACAACATCCAGGTGGTATTGTAGTAGTACCTGATTATAAAGAAATATTTGATTTTACACCATTCCAATATCCAGCAGATAGTGATGATGCTTTATGGTTTACAACTCATTTTAATTATCATGATATTGAAGATTGTTTATTAAAACTTGATATACTTGGACACGATAATCCTACAATATTTAAAATGCTTGAAGATCTAACAGGATTAAAAATGGCTGATATTCCTATGTATGATCAACAAGTAATGAGTTTATTTACATCTACTAAAGCATTAGGAGTTACAGCAGAGCAAATTGGTTGCGAAAATGGTGCAATTGGCTTACCAGAATTTACTAGATTTGTAATTGGAATAGTAAATGAAACAAAACCAACTACTTTTGCAGAATTAGTTAAAATATCAGGACTTTCTCATGGTACAGATGTATGGAATGGAAATGCTCAAGACTTAGTTAGAAATAATATTTGCCCATTCAAAGAAGTTATTGGTTGTCGTGATGATATTATGGTTTATCTTATTAATGCAGGTTTAAAACCATTAGATGCATTTAAGATAATGGAATTTGTAAGAAAAGGAAAAGCAAGTAAAGATAAAGAAAAATGGGCTGGTTTTAAGAAAATACTAGAAGATAATAAAATACCTAGCTGGTATATTGAATCTTGTGAAAAAATAAAATATATGTTCCCGAAAGCACATGCAACTGCATATGTATCAGCTGCTTGGAAAATAGCATGGTTTAAAATAAATAGACCAATTGAATATTATGCAACTTGGTTTAGTGTAAAAGGTTTATCATTCGATCTTGAAGTATTAGAGATGGGTTATGCAAAAATAAAAGAAAAACTAGAAGAACTACAAATTAGAAAATTTGGTTTAACTCCTAAAGAAAGTGATCTAATAAATGTTTTAGAAGTAGCACTTGAAATGACTGCAAGAGGTTTTAAATTTAGCAATCTTGATTTAAATAAATCAGATTCTAGAAATTTTATTATTGATGATGATAGAATTACTCTAATACCACCATTTAGAGCACTTGATGGTTTAGGAGAAATTGCATCAAATAATATTATTGTCGAAAGAAACAATAAAGAGTTTATTAGTATTGAAGATTTACAAAAAAGGGCTAAATTATCTTCAACTACAATAGAAAAAATGAAACTTATGGGAATATTAAAACATTTACCTGAATCTAGTCAATTATCATTATTTTAATTAAAATCTCTTGAATGATTAATTTTATAATGCTATACTAGATATGCAATTTATGAAGATGAAAGGAAGTTATTTATGAGAGTAAATGTTGGTGTAATCTTCGGAGGAAAAAGTGTAGAACATGAAATAAGTATAATTTCTGCTGTTGAAGCAATGGGCTACATGGATGAAAATAAATATAATATAATTCCTATATATATTGATAAAAATAATGTTTGGTATACAGGATATCATTTTAGAGATATCATTAATTATCGTGATATGTCATTAGTAAAAAGATATGCTACTAGAGTTTCTTTAGTAAAAACCAACCATTGTTTTGCATTACAAACTATGGGTATTATTAAAAGAAATATAAAACAAATTGATGTAGTTTTACCAATTTGTCATGGTAGTTATGTAGAGGATGGTTGCTTACAAGGATATTTAGATATGCTTGGTATTCCATATGCTGGAAGTAGTGTTCTAGCTAGTGCTATTGGTCAAGATAAAGTAATAATGAAACAAATACTAGAACAAAACAATATACCTGTACCAAAATATATATGGTTTTATGGATATGAATATATAAAAAATAAAAAAGCAGTTATAGCAAAAATTGCAGATTTAAAATATCCATTATATGTAAAACCTGCTAGTTTAGGTTCAAGTATTGGAATTACAAAAGTATTAAATGAAGATGGATTAAATACTGCTATTAAAGAAGCAATGAAATTTGATAAGAAAATCATAGTGGAAGAATGTATAAAGAATACTAAAGAAGTAAATGTAAGTGTACTAGGTAATTATGAAGATTGTGAAGCTTCTGATATTGAAGAATTAAATATAAGTGATGAATTCTTCTCATTTAAAGAAAAATATATTGAAAATTATTCAAAAATATTAAAGAAAAATAAAAAAGCAAAACCTTTATTATCAAAAGAAATGATGGAAGATATAAAAAAATATGCTATTGCAACTTTTAAAGCATTAACTGCATCTGGTGTTGCTAGAGTAGATTTCTTGATAGATGAAAAAAGTCAAAAAATATATGTTAGTGAAATAAATACTATTCCTGGTAGTCTATCTGCTTATTTATGGTTAGCAAAGAAAAAAAATCAAGAAGAATTAATTTTAGATTTATTAAATCTAGCATTTAAAGAAAAGAAAGACGAAAAAGAATTAACATATGCTTTTGAAGGTAATTTGTTAGAAAAATTTGATTCATTAAAAGGTAAAAAAATAAATAATAAAAAGTAGAATTAAATTCTACTTTTTTCTTGTTCTAATAAAGAAATCTGCTTGTTTACTAAAATCATCTTTATTTACTAATAATTTGTTTCTTTTTTTATTTAATTGATTAATTAAACTAAAATCAGTTTGTTCTTTAAACATATTTGCTTCAAGTAACATTTCTTTCATTAATGCTTCGTTTAAATAAGCATTATTGTTTACTATTTTATTATATATTGCTTTTGCCTCATGTAAATTTTCATCATAGTATCCTTCTTCAAAGAAAGATAAAAGCATTAATTCACCAAGTGCAGTACATCCACCGGCAAGCAATCCCATACCGATGCCATTATCTTTAGCGATTACAATACCGAAACCAATAGGAACACCTACTGCAACAGTAGCAACTAATTGATTTCTAAAATTGCATAATCTATATTTTTTTGTTTTATTATTTAATAAATTTTGATTTACTACTAAATTATTAATTCTTTTAATATTTTCATTTTTTTCATTAAACATTTTTAATTGAAATAGTCTTTTATCGCTTTCACCTAAATTATTAGGATCAAGTATTGTAATAGAATTATCATCAAAATCGGTATTGGCCTCATCTACCATCAATACCTCATCAAAGTTAGAATAGCAAGAATAGTTCGATTGTTCATTTGGTTTGAAGTCCATCACCTTAAAAAATGCATCTTGTGAATATGATGGAACCTCCTTAGTTATTGATTCGTACCTTCCATAATTATCTTTAAATTCAACTAATTTCATAAAACCTCCTTATTTGTATTTAATATGGTATTAGTTTTCAAGTACTTTACTGTATTTAATGGTAATTCATATGTATAATATCCGTTTTTAATCATTAATATTTTATTTGGTTTTAAATTTTCCTTTAAAAGTAAAATATTATTTTTTTTATCTGTTATGCATACATCAATAGGTTGTTTCATAAAAAAGGTGTGAATAGCATTACAATTATTTAAAACAATTCCATAATTTATTCTCTTTTTTTTGAAAGTTAAACCAAATAATTTAGTTTTAAAAGAATTACATTCAATAATATTAATTTTGTTATTATTTACTTTAATATACATAGAATCTCCTTACAAAACTTATTTTACTAGTAAATAAATGCTTAGTCAATTAAATTTAGTATAAATAATTTAATTATAATTGATTTATATGCATTGACTTTTATCTTAAAAAATAATAAAATAATAATAGAAAAATAGGTGGTTATATGAAAGTAAAGAATAATAAAGGTCAAGCTTTAGTTGAGTATGTGCTTATTATCGCATTAATAAGTGTTTTAGCTATCTCATTGGTATCATTACTTGGTGGATATTTAAAGGATTCAATTACTAAATCATCTTGTGGTTTAGTAAATCAGGAATATGTTCCTGGTAAAAATGCTGGAGATGGCTATTGTGAAGATAAAGAATAATAAGGGACAAGCATTAATAGAATTTGTTTTATTATTACCTGTCATTGTATTTATTTTGTTTATAGTAATTGATTTTGCATCAGTTTTTTATAAAAAAAATCATTTAGAAGGAGTTTTAGATGATGTAGTTGCAATGGTAGAAAATAACAAATCAAATGAAGAAATAATTAATACTATTGATGATTCTTCAATTAACTATAAAATCTCTATAGATGGTAATGTAGCTACTATTGAGTTAGAACAAAACATTGATTTTAATACACCATTTTCTGATACCATATTTAAGGATGGATTTATTATTAATACAAAAAGAGTGGTTTTATATGAATAATAAAGGACAATCATTAGTACTTTTTGTTGTATTTATACCAATATTTATACTTATATTTACACTTATATTTGATTCAGCTGCAATAGTAACTGAGTCAGTAAGAATTAAAAATATTGGAAAAGAAGCAATTACTTATTTAACAGAAAAAGAAACTGATATAGATACGGTAAAAAAAATAATATTAAAGAATGATAAAGATATTGAAATAGTAAAAATAAATAAAAATGAAATTAGAATAAAAAGAGTAATTGATAGTTATTTTGGAGCTATTATTGGACATGAAACTTATGAATTAGAAGTATATTATGTTGGAATAATGAAAGATGGGAAACTAATTATCGAAGAAAAGGGGATCTAAAATGCAAACAAAGAATAAAGGGAAAATTATTACTGTAACCTCTACAAAAGGTGGAGTAGGTAAAACGACAACTGTTTTAAATTTAGCAGCAGCTTATTCAACCTTAAAGAAAACTGTATTAATTATAGATTTTGATGTATATAGTGGTGATATAGCAGTTGCAGTTAATTCTAATAATGAAAAAACAGTATTTAATTTAGTAGAAGATCTTACCAATAACAGATATGAAAAAATAGAAGATTATATTTTTAATTATAACGAATCAATCTCGATAATTGCATCTCCTAAAGATCCAAGATTAGCAAATAAAATTGACTTTAAATATATACCACTTATATTAGATAATATTGTTTTTAAATACGATGTAATATTAATTGATACATATCATGTTTTAAGTAAGAGTAATATTATTACAATAGATAATAGTGATGCAATTTTATATATTTTTACAAATGATACATTTGATTTAAAAAACTCAAGAAGCTTTATATCTGTAATAAAAGATACAGGTATGGAAAATGTATTTGTATTGCTTAATGAATCGATAAATTTAGAAAAAAATTATTTTTCACTATATGATATTAGAAATGTTTTAAAAACTAATATTGATTTTACTATACCTAAAAGTTTTCATATAAGAAATATAGATAAATATATAATGGATGGGGAAATTCCAGCATTAAATCAAAAATTAGGTTTATTAAATGGCAAAGATGGCAAAAAATTTGTCGCTATGGCAGAAACTTTAATTGAAGATAAAAAGGAGGTTATTTGATGAAAAAGACATTATCAGAAGCATTCGAAATTGAACAAACTCCTAAAGTATTTGCAAAAGCCATTGCAGATTATAATATTTTTGAAGACAAAGCTCTTTTAGATAGTCTAAGAAATAAAGTTATTCAAAATTTAATAGATAATGATATACCTAAAGATAAATATCTTACTCAATTTATTAATGATGAAATAGATAAATCACTTGAAGGATATGATTTATCTAACTTAGAAAGAAATCATATCTTTAATTTAATTGAAAATGAAATAAATGGTTTTGGACCAATTACTGAATTACTTGATGATCCAAGTGTTACTGAAATAATGGTTAATGGTCCTGATGAAATTTATATAGAAATTGATGGACAAATAGTAAAGGATGAATCAATCTCATTTATTAATGATGATCATATTATAAGAACTATTCAAAGAATGATTCAACCATTAGGTAGAACAATAGATGTAGCCAATCCAATGGTAGATTCAAGATTACCAGATGGTTCTAGAATTAATGCTATTATACCTCCATTATCTTTAAATGGACCTGTAATAACAATAAGAAAATTTAAACAAAATCTTACAACAATTGATGATTTAATAAGAAATGGTACCTTAACTCCTTATATGGCAAGATTTTTGGAAGCATGTGTACTAGGTAAATTAAACATTCTAGTATGTGGTGGTACTGGTAGTGGAAAAACTACATTATTAAATGTATTATCATCATTCATTAAAGATGATGAAAGAATTATTACAATAGAAGATGCTGCTGAATTAAAATTAAAACAAAGACATGTAATTACTTTGGAAACAAGAAACATGAATTATGAAAAAGAAGGAGAAGTTACAATAAGAGATCTAGTAATTAATGCTTTAAGAATGAGACCAGATCGTATTATTGTTGGTGAAGTTCGTGGTAAGGAAGCATTTGATATGCTACAAGCTATGAATACAGGACATGAGGGTAGTTTATCAACTCTGCATGCAAATGGTCCTGAGGATTGCTTAAATAGGCTAGAAACAATGGTTTTAATGGCAGGTATACAAATTCCAGTAAAAGCACTTCGTGAATATATTGAAAAAGCAATTAATATTGTAGTAAATATTGAAAGATTATCAGATGGTAAAAGAAAAGTTACAAGCATATGTGAAGTAATTGGAATAAAAGATGATGAAATAAAATTAAAAGAAATATTCTCATTTAAACAAAAAGGTCTTACATCAAATGGTGAAGTTGATGGAGCATTTATATTATATAAATATATTCCAATTGTATATAGTAAGATAAAAAGTAGAGGTATTGATTCAATAGATGATATATTTGAAAATTTAAAATAAAAGAAGGTGAAGAAATGGCACAATATATAACATTATTTGTACAAATCATTTTAATAGTAGGTTTAATTGCTATTTCTTTTACTTTGTTTAGAACAAAAGATGTCATCTCCAAGGAAGAAAGAATAACAAAATTTTCTGTTCATGCTATTTCAGATAAACCTATTTCATTTTTTGATAAATTAGAAAAAATATATGCAGATTTAACCAATAAATTATCTAAGTTTTTAAAAAGATTTAAGGGCTTGAATAAATATAGTGAAAAATATGAAAAATATGTTGATCAAACAGAAAAGATAAGAAAAGATAGTATGGATTTTATTTCTCATAAGATTTTAATTGGTTTGATTACTATTATTGTAACCATAGTTTCAGATGTATTAAGAAACCAACAAATTACAATTTTACAAGTATTATTTTGTTTTGTAGCAGGATATATGATACCTGATATTATTTTACAATTTAAGATAAGAAATGAAAGAATAAGAATTGAAAATGATCTATTAAAAGCTATAACTATTATGAATAATGCTTTTAAATCAGGAAGAAGTATTATGCAAGCAGTAGAATTAGTTTATATTGAATTAGATGGTCCTATAAGTGATGAATTTAGAAAAATGTTTATTGATTTAACTTATGGATTAGAATTATCTGTAGTATTTAAAAGATTTTCAGATAGAGTACAATTAGATGAAGTAAATTATATGGCTTCTTCACTTGTAATATTAAATAAAACAGGTGGTAATATTGTTAAAGTATTTAATACTATTGAAAGAGGTTTCTTTGATAGAAAAAAACTTAAACAAGAATTAAAGAGTACTACTGCATTATCAGAATTAGTTTTTAAATTATTAGTATTGATGCCAATATTAATATTTGTTTTGGTATTTATATTTAATTCTAATTACTTTAATCCTTTATTTAATACTGCAATAGGTAGAATAGTTCTAGTAGTAATATTAATTATTTACATATTATATGTATTAATAGTAAAAAGATTAATTAGGACGGAAGAGTGATAATATGAAAGAAAAAGAAAAAAGAAAATATCATTTAAGTAGTAAAATTTATAGTAAAACAACTATTAGAAATATTGAAAGAAAAATTGATTTATTGGGTGTAAACAATACTATTGATCCAATAAATATATTAAATATTAGATTATTTGTTTCAATTTTTACTTTTTTTGTGATATTATATTTCTTGGATTTTGGATATTTAATTGCACCTGTAGTTACTTTTGTAATTTATATGTTATTTATGCCAGTTGTTATTGATACAAAAATTGAAAAAAGAAGAAAAGTTCTTGAAAAAGATGCTATGTATTTTTTTGAAATATTAGTCTTATCTTTAGAAGCTGGAAGAAATATAAAAACTGCAATTGAAGTTACTACAGAGAATATTGATTCAGAATTATCAGATGAATTTAAAAGAGTATTATTAGATGTAAAATATGGTAAAAATCTTAATGAATCATTAAATGATTTAAAGTTTAGAATACCTTCAGATACAATAAATAATATTATTTTAAATATTAGAGAAGCAAATATTTTTGGAAATAATGTCATTGAAACTGTATATAGTCAAATAGATTATATTAGAGAAAAAAGAATATTTGAAGCAAAAGCTTTCATTAGTAAGATTCCAATAAAAATTAGTGTTGTTTCAGTTGTATTCTTCATACCATTATTACTATTATTATTGCTTTCACCAATGTTAATTGAACTTTTAGGTTAGGAGGATTTTTATGAGTGGACATTCAAAATGGTCAACAATCAAAAGAAAAAAAGGGTTAATTGATGATGAAAGAAGTAAAATCTTTCAAAAATTAAATAAAGAAATATTTGTAGCAGCAAAAAGTGGTGATAAGGATCCAGAAAACAATCCAAATCTTAGAATGGTAATAGATAAAGCAAAAGCTGAAAATATGCCAAAAGATAGAATTCAAGCTGCTATTGATAAAGCTCATTCAAGTAATAATGCAGAAAACTATGAAGCTATAAGATATGAAGGATATGCATCAGGTGGAGTAGCAGTTATGGTTGACTGTTTAACAGATAATAAAAATAGAACCGCAAGTGATGTAAGAAGTACATTTACTAAAAGAGGTGGAAACTTAGGTACAGATGGTAGTGTCTCATATTTATTTGATAGAAAAGGAATAATTGTTTTACCAAAAACATATGATGAAGAAATTTTAATGAATATAGCTATAGAAAATGATGCAATTGACTTTATAGTTAACGATGATTGTTATGAAATATATACAACATATGAAGATTTTATTAAAATGAATACAGCTTTAGAAAATAATAGCATTACTGAATTCATAATGAATGAAACTAGATATATACCACAAAATACAATTAAATTAGATGAAGAAAAAACAGAGAAAGTTTATTCATTAATTGAAACTTTAGAAGATTTAGATGATGTACAAAATGTATATCACAATATGGAAGAGTAAATACTCTTTTTTATTGACAAAATTGTTTTAAATAATTATAATAATTTTCAACTTGGTGGTGATTTAGTATGAATATTAATGATTTTAAAGTAAAAAAAGAAACTTTATCATATAGAAATAATGGTAACAAAATTGTTTCGGATACATATACATTAACAAAAGATAATGGTCATAGCTTATCATATTTTTTAGGTAATATTTATACTAGTAACATTAATGATAAAAATTTATGGAACCAATTTATAATTTATAATAATTTTTCAGTTATTAGAGTTTCAAATAAAACTTATAATAAACCAATAATATGGGATTCAATAGATTTTAAAAATGATTTTATTAATTTTCTATTTCGTTGTAATGATAAAGAAACAGTAATTAATGGAATGGAAATATTAGCAATAACTTCCATATCTAATAATGAAATATTTCAAATAATTACTAATAATAATTTGACTACAAAATATAATAAAATGATGGAAGAATATAGAAATACTGAATATAATGATACAACCAAAAATATATTGTTTATTTGTAGAGAAAGTAATTCAGTAATTAAAAATATTATTTTTGAATTAGATAAAAAAATTAGGCAAAATAATTTTCATAAAGAAGAAAACAAAATATATGAAAGAAAGATATTAAAAGATTTTAAAAGCACTTTAAAGAAACAGTAAATAAATAGATTTACTGTTATTTTTATGTTATAATTTCATTGGTGATTTTTATGAATCAATTTGAAAGATTAGAAATATTAATTAATAAAAACAATTTAAATAAAATAAAAAACATGTCTATTCTTGTTATAGGATTAGGTGGAGTAGGGTCTTATGTAGTAGAATCTCTTGTTAGAAGTGGAGTAGGTAACCTTATTCTAGTTGATTTTGATAAAATAGATATTAGTAATTTAAATAGACAACTTATGACTAATTTAAATAATATAGGTGAATTAAAAACAGATGAGTTAGAACAAAGATGTAAAAGTATTAATGAAGAATGTAATATCATTAAAATAAATAGTTTTATAGATGAAAATAATATTGATCTTTTATTTAAGAATAAAATAGATTATTTAATTGATTGTCAAGATACTATAAAAACAAAGAAATTAATAATAAAAGAGTGTTTAAATAGAAATATTAAATTTATTACATGTATGGGGACTGGTAATAAATTAGATCCATCTAAATTAGAAATAATAGACTTAAGAAAAACAAATTATGATCCAATAGCTAAATTACTTAGAAAATGGATTAAAGATGAAAGAATAAATAAAAAAATAATATGTTGTTGTTCTACTGAAAAACCAATTAAAACTGATAGTAAAACAATTGGTTCAACTTCTTTTGTACCTGCTTCAGCAGGTTTACTTATTACTAGTTATATAGTAAATGACATAATAAAAGAAAGTATTTAATTATTACTTTCTTTTTTATACTTTTCTATTTTTTCATAGATATTTTTTAATTGAGTTTCATACTTTGAACTATCTTTTGGTAAATAATACTTTTCATCTTCTATACCACTTGGTAAATAGGTTTGTTTTACAATACTATTTTTATAATTATGAGGATATAAATAGCCAATATAAGGGCTTTTTAAGTAAGTTGGTATTTCTCCTAGGTTTTTAGTTTTTACATCATTTATGGCCTTGTCTATGGCCAAATATGCAGTATTAGATTTAGGACTTAATGCCATTTCTATAACTATATTAGATAAAGGTATTACTGCTTCAGGTAAACCAACTCTTTCACAAGCCGAAATAACACTATTAAGTTTAGGACCTAGACTTGGATTAGCAAGACCAATATCCTCATAAACAATAACTGATAATCTTCTAAAAATAATATCTAAATCTTCAGCAACTAATAATCTAGCTAAATAATGAAGACTTGCATTAACATCACTACCTCTAATTGATTTTTGCAAAGCACTAATTGCAGTAAAATATCCTTCTTCATTTTTATCAAAATCAAATACAGGCTTTGGATTAATATTTTTAATAATATCAATATCTATTTTATGTTCTTTATTTGAATAATAAGCAACTTCAAGTAAATTATATGCAAATCTTAAATCAAATCTAGCAATATTTGCAATATATTCCAGTGTTTTATTATCAATTTGTATACCTTTTAAATCTTCATGTTTAATTGCTTTTTTAAGACCTTTTAAAATATCTTTTTCATTTAATGGTTCAAGTTTAAATATTTGACATCTACTTCTAATAGCAGGATTAATTTTATGATATGGATTTGCAGTAGTTAATCCTATTAAAGTAATTAAACCACTTTCTAGACAAGGTAATAATAAATCTTGTTTATCTTTATTTAATCTATGTATTTCATCCATAATAAGAATCATACCATCATACATTTTTGCTTCTTCAACTACTATATCAAAGTCTTTTTTATTACTCATAGTAGCATTTAAAAATCTATAATTAGTTTTGAGATCATTTACAATTGCATTAGCAATAGATGTTTTACCTATACCAGGTTCACCATATAAAATCATGGAAAAAAGTTTATTATTTTTAACCATATTTGATATTATTTTATCCTTACCAATTAAATGTGATTGTCCTAGAACATCATTTAATGATTTAGGTGCTAATTTTAATGCTAAAGGTTTATCCATGATATCACTTCCATATCTATATTTTACCATATAATTTAAAATAAATTAATGTATTATTTCAATTTAATGCTATAATTAAATAGGGAGTAATTATTATGGAAGATCAAATATTAGATTATATTGATTATATTAAATTTGAAAAAAGATTAAGTAATGAAACTATTAAGAATTATAAATATGATTTAAATCATTTTAAATTGTTCTTACTATCAAATAAAATTGCTAATTTTAATGGAGTAAAACAAATTGATATTGAAGATTATTTGGTAGTTTTAAATAAAGAAAAAGATCCTTCTTCAGTAGCAAGAAATATGGTTACAGTTAATAATTTATTCAATTATTTAATTATTGAAAAAATTATTGATAAAAATCCTTGTGAATTTATATCAAGACCAAAATTAAGAAAGAAGTTACCAAATGTTTTAAGTGAAGCTGAAGTAGATAATTTATTAGATATTAGATTAAATACTATATTTGACTATCGAAATAAAGCTATGTTAGAATTGTTATATAGCACTGGTCTTAGAATAAGCGAGGCGATAAATTTAACAACTAGAGATATTGATTTTGAAAATAGCCTAGTAAAATGTTTTGGTAAAGGTTCTAAAGAAAGAATTGTACCAATAAGTGAATATACGATATATTATCTTAAAGCATATTATGATATTAGATATAAGTTTTTAAAGAAAGATGTTTGTGATTATTTTTTCTTAAATAATCATGGTAAAAAACTAACTAGACAAGGCTTTTCAAAAGCTTTAGATAATATTTTAAAAGAAAAAAATATTACTGCAAAAGTTACACCACATATTTTAAGACATTCATTTGCAACTCATATGTTATCAAATGGTGCTGATTTAAGAAGTATACAGTTGCTTTTGGGGCATAGTGATATTTCTACTACTATGATATATACTCATGTTAGTAAAGAAAAAGTAAAAAAAGATTATGAAGAATTTCATCCAAGAAGTTAAAGGAGGTTAACATGAAATTTAATAGAATATTTTTGATAGTTTTAGACTCTTTAGGAGTAGGGGAAGCAATTGATGCTGCTAATTTTGGAGATTCAGGATGTAATACATTAAAGCATATTAATGATAAAGAAGAATTATTTATTCCAAATTTAAAAAAATTAGGTTTTTTAGATACAATTACAATGAATGATAATGATGAAGTAGATGCATATTATACTATTGCTAAACCAATTAATCCTGGTAAAGATACATTATCTGGACATTATGAAATGATGGGAATAAGATTAGAAGTTCCATTTAAAACTTTTACTAATACTGGATTTCCACCTGAATTAATAAGTGAAATTGAAAAAGTTACAGGTAGAAAAGTACTTGGTAATGTTGCTGCTAGTGGTACTGAAATAATAAAAGAACTAGGTGAAGCACAAATACAAACTGGTGGTTTAATTATTTATACTTCTGGAGATTCTGTTTTACAAGTAGCAGCTCATGAAAAAATTATTCCATTAGATGTGTTATATGGATATTGTGAAGAAATAAGAAAACTAACTACAAAAAAAGAATGGTTAGTAGGTAGAGTAATTGCTAGACCATTTACAGGTGCTAATGCAGATAACTTTAAAAGATCTGAGAACAGAAAAGATTTCTCATTAAAACCACCAACATTATCAGTTTTAGATTTTCTTAAAGAAAAAGATTATAGTGTAATATCAATTGGCAAAATATATGATATATTCTCTGGTGAAGGAATAAGTAAAAAAATTGTATCACATAACAATAAAGAAGGAATAGATAAAGTATCAGATATTATGGAAAAGAAATTTACTGGTTTATGTTTTGCTAATTTAAATGATTTTGATACTTTATTTGGTCATAGAAGAGATGACGAAGGATATGGAAATGCAATTGAAGAATTAGATGTAGAAATACCTGTAATACTTAATAAATTAAATAATGATGATTTACTTATTATTACAGCAGATCATGGAAATGATCCTACATTTACAGGAACAGATCATACAAGAGAAAATGTACCAGTTATTGTTTATAGTAGATTATTTAAAGAACCAAAGAAATTACCTGCTTTAAATACATTTGCAGATATTGGTGCTACTATAGCAGACAATTTTGATGTAAGAAAACCAACTATTGGAAAAAGTTTCTTAGAAAATTTAAAATAAAAGGAGAATAAAATGAAAAGAATAATTAAGGTTTTCGGATTAATAGCATTAATCATATTAGTAACAGGTTGTGAAACAGTAATGACTAAAACAGAATATAATTATAACGAAGAAGCAATACTTGATAATATTGAATTAAAATTAATTGAAGCAAAAAGTATTGAAAATGATTCAATTGAAGTAGTGTTTTCTATTACAAATAAAAGGGATAATACAATAACATTATCGCCCGATACAAACTTTAAATTATATGATATAAATCATGTTCAAATTCCTAATAAATACACAACAAATACTAATATAATTAAAGCAAATGAAACAATAAATTATACTTTACAATATAATTCAAAAAAAGAAATATATGAAATATTATTCTATTCTGGTATAGTAGAAAATAATATTAAATTTACTTTTACAAGTTTAGATGTAAAATAAAAAGATAGAAATCTATCTTT
>CAZAPU010000003.1:0-33250 GCA_964487215.1 uncultured Mycoplasma sp.
TATATATTTTTGGCTTTCTTCAATCAAATCATTTTTCACTTGTTTTACTAATATTCAAAATAATCCCAATGCTCGCCATACTAACTAATAAACTACTTCCTCCATAACTAAGAAAAGGTAAAGTAACCCCTGTAACCGGAATTAATCCTACTACAACAGATAAATTTAAGATTGCTTGAAATATAATTTGAAATATTATTCCAAATATTAAATACTTTGCAAATAAATCTTCAGTATTTAAAGCTATTTTTATTCCACAATGACATAAAATAATAAATAATAAGACTACAAATATGGCACCTACTATTCCAAATTCTTCACAAATAATAGAAAAAATAAAATCAGTTTGAGGCTCAGGTAAATACAATTGTTTTTGTCTAGAATTTAAAAAACCGAAACCAAATATTCCACCAGGACCAATAGCATATAAACTTTGAATTATTTGAAATCCACTGCCTAACGGATCTTTCCAAGGATTAATAAAAGATGTAATTCTTTCTAATCTATATGGTGCTATAGAGATTAAAGCTGTGATTCCCGCTAAACCAATCGCAAATAAATAATAAAAATATTTTACATCTAAACCCGAAATAAAAAATAATGATATAATCGATAAAACTAATATCATACCTGTACCAAAATCAGGTTGTAACATTATTAAGCCAAATGTTATAAGCATAATAATCAATACAGGTATAACTTGTTTTAAATTAATCTTATTAATTTTTGATAAATATTTAGATATTAAAATTATCAATCCTAGTTTAGCAAATTCACTTGGTTGAATACTAAAAGAAAATAAAGAAAACCAACTTTGAGAACCATTTCTAATTACTCCAATACCAGGAATTAATACTAATACTAAAAGAAAAAGACAAATTCCTAAAATGAGATTTGCCTTTTTATAATATAATCTATAATTAATTTTACTTATTAGGTACATAATAATAAATCCCAGTATTGCAAACAATAATTGCTGTTTCATGTATTTAAATGAATCATTAAATTTATACTCTGCCCATATTGATGAAGAAGAATAAACCATAATAATTCCAAAAACAATTAATAAAGCTAATGATATAAATAAAACTATATTATATCTTTTTTGCAAATTACATCACCTAATAAATTTTATAACCAAACTGCAAAGAATATGCCAAGGAATGAACAAATAATTCCTAATAACCAAAATGCTTTTACTATATCTGGTTCTTCAAAACCTCTTTTTTCAAAATGATGATGTATCGGTGAATTTAAAAACACCCTTTTTTTAGTCAATTTAAAATAACAAATTTGAATAATTGAACTTGCTGTTTCAATTACAAATGGTAAACAAACAATAAATAAGGTTATCTCTCTTCTAGTAAGTATTGCTACTGTTGCAAGTACTCCTCCTAAAGCAAGAGAACCAGTATCTCCCATAAATACTCTAGCAGGATATCCATTAAACATTAAAAATCCCAATATTGTTCCAACTAAGATAAAACAAAATATTCCCATATCTTCTTGACCAATTAACAAAGAAATAAGTGCAAATGATATAAAGCTTATTGCAGAAAGACCTCCAGCTAAACCATCTAATCCATCTGTTAAATTAACCGCATTACTAAATCCAACTAACAATAGTAAAATAAATATTCCATAACCCCATCCTAAATTAATATTAATACCAAGAGTTGAAATAGTTAAATAAGTATTGCCATCATATTTCATAAAGATAAAAAAGAATACTAAAGCAATTACTATTTGTCCTAAAAACTTTTGTGTAATAGTTAATCCTTCATTTCTACCTTTCTTTATACTTAGATAATCATCTAAAAAGCCAAGCACCGCATATAACAAAAACACTATTAAAACTATGCCTAAATTGTAAGTAAATTCTATTCTCTTTGAAATAACTAAATAAGCTATAGTAATTATAGTTGGAATAATGAATATAAGTGCTCCCATTGTTGGAGTTCCTTCTTTTTTTCTATGATTTTCTCCTACATACTCGCCTATTTTTTGTCCAAAATTAATTTTTTTTAAAAAAGGAATAAGTATTAAACCAAATATAACAGCAGATAAAAATCCAATCATTAATGAAAGAACTACTTTTGTTAAAATTAACATATTAACACCTCAATCTAATATATATTATATAATATATATTTGTTTTTTTATATAAATTTTATCTAAAAATTAAATTTGCTGTAAAATCTATCTTTTTCTATTTTATTGCCCCATTTATTTTTTAGATATTCTTGTTCTTTTTGAAATCTTAATCTTTTCTCTTCAGTTACTTCATATCCTCTAGATTTGGATTCATAATGATACATTGTTACATTTGGAAGCATTACATTATAGTAACCCTTATCTAATAATTTTATATTCAAATCAACATCATTTAATGCTACTTTTAAATTTTCATCAAAACCATTAACTTCTAGAAATTTAGATTTTTTTATTAAAAGACAAGCAGCAGTAACTGCAGTATAATCATATGGTATTGCTAATCTGCCAAATAAACCATTATCATTTTTGTCTGCTGTAACATAAATATGACCAGCAAGACCACCATAGCCTAAAACAACTCCAGCATGTTGAACTTTATTATCTTTATACAAAAGTTTTATTCCCACACATCCAACATGATCTTGCATACCATAACCGACCATCTCATCTAACCAATTATTATCTATAATTTCAGTATCATTATTTAAGAAAACAACATACTCACCATTTGCTCTTTTTACTCCTTCATTATTAATAAATGAGTAATTAAATTCACATTCTAATCTTAATACTTTAAAATTATCATGTTCAATCTTATATTTGTTTAATAAATCAAAAGTAGTTTGTTCTGTACTATTATTATCAATTAAAATTATTTCATAATTTTTATAATTAGTTTTTTCATAAATAGAATCAACACAAGTTTTTAATAGTGAACTCTTATCTTTAATAGGAATTATAATAGATACAAGAGGATTATTATGTTCATAATGAGTAATATAAGCACTTACTCTATCACTTGGAACAACTTTACCTTTTATATTTCTTCTTTTTAATGAGTCATTTAAAGCTAAAATAGCCTTATCTTTTGTATAATCTTTATTTCCAAGATAACCTGCTGTTGATGTTGCTGACATTCTCCAATGATATAAGATTTTTTCTATATGAAAAATTTTATTAGTTTGTTCAACAACTCTTAAAAATAAATCATAATCTTGTGAACCATTATATTCACTTCTAAAACCACCTATTTTTTCTATAATACTTTTTCTAATCATTGTTAAATGACATATATAATTTACACTCATTAATGTATCAGGAGAGTAATCAGGCTTAAAATGAGGTTCACATCTTAATCCTTTAAAATCAAGTTTATCTTCATCACTATATATCATATCAATTGTTTTATCATTGTTAAGTACCTCTACAAAATAATATAAGGCATCTTTGCTTATTGTATCATCATTATCAACAAGGACAATAAATTCACCTTTTGCCATATTTATTGCAGTATTACTTGCTTCAGAAATATGACCATTTTTCTTCCTATATGTAATTTTTATTTTAGGATTATTTTCGTACTTTTTTAAAGTATAAATTGTTTCCTCATTTGTTGAACAATCATCTGCAAGACATATTTCAAAATTATTATAAGTTTGATCTAATATTGAATCTAAACACTCAGCTAATAATTTTTCACTTACATTATACACAGGAATAACAATTGAAATAAGTGGATTATATTTAAAAGTTTTTCTTTCAAAATCTTTTTCATTTTCCTCTATCCATTTTAAATAAGCTTTTTGATTAATAAATAAATTGGAAGTAGCACCTCTTTTAATTACTATCATAGCAGATTTAATATATTTTACTAAGGTTTTTGGTGGTATTAAAAAATGATGTCTATTCCAAGCAAAATAAATACCTTTTTTTAATACATAAAATATTTTTTGAAATTTACCAATAAGTTTTTTCATATTATTCACCCATAATAATTATACATTAATAAAATTTTATCGTAAAGAAAATATTAAAAGAAGCATTAATTAATGCTTCTTTCTTCTAAAGTTAATTTTTTTGATATAAAATTATAAATCATTACTATAATAGTAGCACCTATCTTAGTAATCATATAATAAACATCTAATATATCTGTACCCAACCACATGATTAATTGATTAATACCAAGACCTATAACACTTAATACAATAAATATTATAAAATTTTTTTTCTTACTTGAGTTTTCTTTCACAGTAAATACAAATTTTACACTTGCAAAGTAATTAAAAATTACTGATACTGTAAATGAAATAATTGATGAAGTTAAGTAATAAATATGTAAATACTCAGTACATACAAATAGTATTCCATAATCTATTAAAAAAGCTAATCCACCTACTACACCAAACTTTAAAATTTGTTGAATTAATTTTTTATTTTTCATCTGGTTTTTTGCTCCTGATTAAAGTTAACTCAACTGTTTGACGATGCATTTTTACAATAACTTCTAATAAAATTCCACAAACAAACATCAATGTAGCCACAATTAACATAAATCCAGCAAAAATTAATGTAGGAAATCTTGGTACTAAACCTGTTTGAAAATATTCGATAAAAACAGGAGTACCAAATCCTAATGAAATGCACAAGAACAATAAACCAATAATAGTGAAAAAAATTCCCGGTTTATATTCTTTAAATAATCTTCCAATTGTTTTTAACACTTTAAATCCATCTTTATATGTATTTAACTTTGAAACACTTCCTTCAGGTCTATCTCTATAACTTACAGGTATTTCTTTTAATAAAAAGTTTTTATCTAAAGCATGAATAGTCATTTCTGTTTCAATTTCAAAACCTTTAGATAATACAGGAAAATTTTTTACAAAATCATAACTAAAGGCACGATATCCTGTCATAATATCTTTTACTTTTGAATCAAATAATGTATTTATTAGAAATCTAACTAATTTGTTTCCAAAATTATGAAACAATCTTTTATTTTCAGTAAAATATGTAGATGATAATCTATCACCAATTACCATATCTGCTTTACCTTCTAATACAAAATCACACATTTCTTTAGCATTCTCACAAGGATAAGTGTCATCACCATCAATCATTAAATAACAATCTGCATCTATATCCTTAAACATACTCCTAATAACATTGCCTTTTCCTTGTTTATATTCATATCTAACAATAGCTCCTGCTTTCTTAGCAATCTTATCAGTTCCATCACTTGAGTTATTATCATAAACATAAATATCTGCAGTAGGTAAAACTTTTTTATAATCTTTAACAACTTTTTCAACAGTCTTACTTTCGTTATAACATGGTATTAAAACAGCTATTTTTTTATCTTTCATTTTTACTTCCTCACTTCCAATTTTATTATATCAAAAATCATTTTTAAAATAAATAATTATTCAATAAAAGTAAATTTAAGCTTATTATTGATAATACTAATTTTATATAATTGACCTTCACTAATATTGTTATCAGTAAATAAATAACCATATTCATCAACAAAACTATCATCAATTTTAATCAAATATAAATAATCATATTTTTTTATTTCATTAATAGCAGCATTATAATCTTTAATTGAACTATTTTCTTTATATGGTAAATTAAAATATTTAAGATTAAAGAATCTTGGATTGCTATAGTATTTTATAAAATATGAGTATTCAGAAGTTGCTCCATCAGCTACCACAAATACTTTACTATCATCTTCTGTATTTTTTATTACTTTTTCTGCATAAATTTCATATTGATTTTGCGGTCCATGTGAAATAGCAGGAATTAAAATTTTTATTCTTGATGGAATTTGAATTAACAATAGAACAACAAGAATTATTAATAAATCTCTTAAAAAGTTCTTAGAATTTTTTATTTTACTTTTCAATAGGTAAATAATAAAGAAAATTAACATTATTGCCAATACAAAAGTTGGCATATATCTATCATATGAAGCCAATGCTGGTCCTTCTACTTCTCCAAAAGAGAACATATATAAAATTAACATTGTAGCAGCATATCCAATAAAACCAACAAAAATCATACTACCAATTCCATAAATTTGATTTTTGTAAAAATAATCTCTATATTTTTTTGATAAGAATATTGCAATGCATACAGATATTAACATCCATAAAATATAATTAACTCTAATTAAAGAAGCTCCAACATTGTAATTAATTAAGCTACTTTTAAATGCTATAAATGTTGCTCGTTGATAATCAAAACCTCCATTACCTAATATAATACTTGGTAGTTCAAATACTTTTATGTCTGATAAAGAAAATTGAGCAGTAGCATTTAATGATTCTGTATATATTCCCCAAATTTTCCAAATAACTAATGGAATTACAATTAACAACACGAAACATTTCAAAAATACTAAAATATTTTTTTTAGTAAACATTTTCTTAATTTTTATTTTACTTAAAAACTCTTTAAATTTAACATTTATATTATTTTTTAATAATAAATCTATTATAAATAAAAATATAATTAATAAGAAAAATGCTAAAGACATTTGCTTTGTAAGTAATAAAAACGATATTGTAATTGACAAATTAAGTAAAACAAAGTTATTTAAAGTATCTTTATTACTAATAATTAAATAAATTCCATATACAAATACTATTGCCATTACATAATCAGTATAAATCGAATTAATAATGCCATGCATATCAAAAGATAATATTAATAAATAGAATATTAATATCATTAAAATAATTTTCGTTATTGATTTTATTATTTTTTCTTTGTTAATTTTTATTTCACTAATAATAGGTACAAAGAAACTAAATGATAAAATATGTAATGCAGTAATTAAATTTGATTCTGAATATCCTCCACTTAATTTACACCAAAATAATTCAAATAATTGAATTATAGGTGGATAATCTTTATGAACCATTAAAGTAGATGCATCAACAGTATAAAACCTATCTAATCTAAGCATTTCTTTTACCATAACACCCCAATGAGAAAATTCGTCCCAATCAGAGAATGATCTATTTAAATTAAAAACATAAAATAAAACAAAAATTATTAAGAATACAAAGAAACCCGTAGAAAAATATTTTTCTTTTATTTCTCTAAAAAGTGTTTTTCTTTTAATCCAAATTACTATTAGTAATATTGGAAACATAATAGCAAATATTAAATTTAATATTAAGCCAACATAAAATGTTTTAAATATTAATTGACTGAAAAACAAACAAAATGCTGATAACATCATAACAATTGGTAATGAAATCCCAAATTTCTTTTTACTAATTATTACAAAGGTTCCTGTTGCAAATAAAAAATAAAATAATGGTACAATAAAATTCATATTAATAATCTCCTTTAAATAAATCTTGATATTTTTTTATTATTATTTTCCAAGTATAATTTTCTTTTATTCTTTCTTTAGCAAGTTTTCCTAATTTTTTACTTTCTTTTAATTTTACATCATCATCTAAAAGTTTTTTTAAATTATTTTCTCTATCATTAAAATATAAGCAAGTATTTTTTCCAACTTCTTTATTGAAACTAACATTATATAAGATATTTAAATCAGTATAATTCATAGCTTCTAACAATGATGGATTAGTTCCACCTACTGAATGACCATGAATATAGAGAAAAGCATTTTTTCTTATAACACAAAGTTTTTGCTTGTCATAAACACCTGGAATAATTTTTATTTTTTTATAGTTATCTAAATTATATTTATTTTTTAATTCTTCATAATATTTATCATTATTAGTATTAGAAATGATAACTAATTCCTTTTTTGTTTTCGATTTTTTAAATTCTTTAATAATAAGATCAAAATTATTTTCTGGAACACATCTTCCTACAACTAATAAATAATTATCTTTTTTTAAATTAAATTCTGATAATATTTCTTTTTGATTTAAATTATCTATATTAATTTCATCTGTACCATAAGCAATAAAATATTTAGGCACTTTATTATTTGGATAAGTTTTTTCAAAGTATGTTTTTATTCCTTCATTATCGCAAACAATTCCATCACAATTTTTTAACATTACTTTTTCTTCATATAAAAAGAATTTTTTTATTGGATAACTCCATTTAGATCTTTTCCATTCAAGTCCATCTGGATTTACAAAAACCTTTATATTTAGTTTTTTTATTCTAGATTTCAATATTTTTAAAAATGGCCCCATTTTTAAACCTAAAATTAAAAATATACAATTACTTAATTTGTTTTGTTTAATATATTTCAAATAAAAATATAATGTTTTTATTGAATATATCATCATAGTAGAACCACCAGTATTTTTAGTATAAATAGGATTACATACAATATTATCTTTTTTATATTCTTTTAAATTTTTATCATTAGTTAATTCACTAACAAAAATTTTATTGTCCTTTTTATCATAATTATCACAAAAATTTTTGGTAAAGGTTTCCCAACCACCATAATTTTTTTTATAGCCCTTTGAACCAATAATAAATATATTATTCATTTATATCACCAATTTAAGTATAACAAAAAAATACACATTTGTGTATTTATTATATAAAATTAATTCTTATTTATAACTTTTTTTAAAACTCTTTCTAAGTCATCAAGACATTTTTCCTTTTTAAAATTTTTTAAATAATAATTAATACCATTTTTACCCCATTTTTCTAATTCCTCTTTGTTTTTATAATTATCTAATATAATTTTAGCAAGATTAGTATAATCAAGTGATTTACAAATCATTCCACAATTTGCTTCTTTTACTACTTCTTTTACTTCCCCATTAATTGCTCCAAAAATAGGTTTACCTGCTAACATATAAGATTGTATTTTAGCTGGTAAAGTTGCATTAACTACTTCATTATCAGTCATTGTAATTATAAAAGCATCAGCAAGTTCATAATACTTTTTCATCTCATCAACTGGATGATACCCATGAAACATAACATTATTTATTTTATATTTACTTACCATATCTTCACAAGTCTTCTTTGAAAGTCCATCTCCAACAATATGAAAGATAATATCTTTATTTTTCTTTAATAAATTAGCTGTTTCAATTATAGTTTCTACACTTTGAGCTGGTCCAATATTACCAGCAAAAACTATATCAAACTTATCATTTTTATTCCATTTAATATTTTCATAAGCTGACTCTGCATAACTAGGTAAATATATAAAACCTTTGTTTTTTATATGTAATTCTTTCTCAAAATAGTTTTTAAAAGATTTAGAACTAATAGTTATTAAATCTGCTTTATTATAAGCATTTTTACTCCATTTATAAAGTATTTTATAAGCAAAAGAATTTTTACTAATACCTCCAGTTGTTATACTAATTGGCCATTGATCTAAAGTATAAATTACAAGTGGGATTTTTTTCATTTTCTTAACTACAATTGCTGGCCAAGTCATTGTAATTGGTGACAATTGAAACACATAAACAATATCAAAATCTTTTTTCATGAAAAAGGCTTTAATACTTCCAAATATTGCAAACCACATGTAATTAATTATCATTGAAATTAAAGAGTTACCTCTACCTACTAAAGAACATCTATTAATTTTTACACCATTTATTACTTGATTTCTATTTTTAAACCATTTATATTCTTTTAAAACCTTACCTTTGGGATAATTAGGAAGCCCTGTTAAAACAGTTACATCATTACCTCTTTTCACTAACTCAAAACAAATATCATTAATTCTAAAATTTTCAGGAAAAAAATGTTGACATACTACTAATATTTTCATTTCAAGCCCTGAACTTTCTTATTCATATCACTGAGATATTTTTTTTGAGCTAATTTATGAATTGGTATGTACATGAATCTAGGTAATAGTTTATATAGAAATCTTTGAATTTTAAAAATTTTTGTTCTGTTTACAATTTTTTTAGGTTCATCAATCCAAGGAGAAATATTTTGATATTTTGCATATATTTCATTTTGTGGATGAATACTATTTTCTTCCCAAGGCCTACCTGTCATTGCTCCCATACAATGATAAATAATTGGATTATCATATTCTTTCTTTATTTCTTCATAAGTATTATAATACTCTGGTTTCAAATCATACATTTTTAATGATTCTTTAATACCATAAATATAAAATCCACTATTAAAATTATATTTTAAATTTAGATACATAAATTTATTTCTAAATAATACATTTAATATATCTTGATCAACTGTATAATATCCACATCTTTCATTCTTTAGATGATTTATTATTTGATCTTTACACTTATATTTCAACCAGTTTTTTTGATTTATTAAAAGAACTCCTCCATTATAGTACTTATCTGTTAAAGGAATATTTATAAATGATTTATATGAATTCATTGTACAATCATATGTGGCAGCTAAAATATTATCATTTAAATTCATGTTACATAACTCTTTTAATGAACCATTAATTATAGTATCACCATCTAATTGTAGAATTAAATTACTAGGTAAATCTAATTCTGAAACAGCCATAAGTTTAAAATAAGTTGTATAAGTTCCTTTAAATGGCGATACTTTTAAATCAATTAATTGTTTAAGAATTTTTTTTGTATCAACAATAATAAGATTTCTGTTATATTTTTTTATTACTTCATCAAATTTATCTAAATTTGATTTACTAATGTTATCATTCAATAAATAAATATTTATTTGATCTAAATCTTTATTGTTTTCTAAAAGTGATGTTACTGATACTCCAGTAATAGTTGCATAATTATCATTACTTTGATATAAAACATTTAATATATTCATACTTACACTCCTAATTTATTTTTATTATAGCAAATATTAAATATCAAAGTAAATAGTATTGACTTATATTTAATTTTTAAGGTATAGTAATTTACGGGAGGATACTATGAATATATTAGTAACAGGTGCCAATGGTTATATTGGACATAATCTTGTAAAAAAATTACTTGATGAAGGTCATCAAGTAATTGCTTGTGGTATTAATAATGATAAAATTGATAAAAGAGCACTATATAAGAATATTAATATTTTTGACACTACAGTTGATTTTTATAATGAATTTGATTGCCCAGATGCATTAATTCATCTTGCATGGAGGGATGGTTTTAAACATAATTCAGATAAACATATTTCTGATTTGCCTTACCATTACTTATTTTTAAAAAAAATGATTGAATCAGGTACAACAAATATATCTGTATTAGGCACAATGCATGAAATTGGCTTTTTTGAAGGAAAAATTGATGATAATACACCTTGCAACCCTTTATCAAATTATGGTATTGCAAAAAACACTTTAAGACAATTATTATTTGCCCTAAAAACCAAATATGATTTTGATTTAAAATGGCTAAGATGTTTTTACATTTATGGTGATGATAAAAATAATCATTCTATTTTTACCAAATTAATTGAAGCAGAAGAAGATGGTAAAACAGAATTTCCTTTTACGACTGGAAAAAATCAATATGATTTTACAAATATAAAAGATTTATCTGAAATGATTAGTTTATGTATTCTTCAACAAGAAGTAAATGGTATAATTAATTGTTGTTCTGGAGTTCCAATTTCATTAAAAGATAAAGTAGAAAAATTTATTGAGGATAATAATTTTAAAATTAAACTTGCATATGGTGTTTATCCTGATAGACCATATGATTCAAAAATTATTTATGGCGATAATACAAAAATTGAACAAATAATACAAAATAAAATTAATATAAGAAAAAAATCCATTTAAATGGATTTTTTATTTTTTCTAAATAATAACATTCCCCATGATAGTTTACTATAAAAGTTAATAAAAAATATTATATATTTTTTATTATATTTTTTATTAATACCTAGTTCATCCTTTATAAAACCATAATCTACATTATTATATCCCTTTACACCTAACTCTGCAATTACTGCAGCAATACTGGCCTTCTTTATACATTTTTTTTCTGAATACCCTAATGTTTTTGCAATTGCATAAGTTTCATAATATGCACATTTTATTGAGTCATTACACACTTCCTGCTTTAGGGAAATATTTTCACCAACACCTCTAAAACATAATATGCTTGGATAAAAAATAACATCATAATAATAATTCATTTTTGCAGCAAATGCAAAATCTGATGAAGGAAAATATTCATCATTTAAACCACCAATTTCCAAAGCTTTTTGTTTATTAATAAATAAGCAACTTGCTACAGGAAAGATGTCTTTCATATTATCCTCTAAAGTTAAAAAAATCGGCTTTTTTCTTCTTAATTTTATAAATAAATTCACAAATTTATTTATAGGTTTTGTATTTAATTTAGAACTTTTTGAATCAAATTCATCAATATAACATCCAATTAATCCTGCATTTTTTCCATAATTATTGGCAATATTCATCATTTCTTCAAGATATGTTTCTTTCATAGTATCATCATCATGTAATGAACAATACCATGGACTTCTACATAATTCAACTACTCTATTCCAATTGCCATATTGTCCTATGTTTATTTCATTTCTATAATAAACAACATTAGTATATCTTTTACAATACTTTATCATAAGTTTTTCTGTTGCTTCGTCATATCCTGAATCGTCTACTACAATAATTTCATATGGTTTTTTATATGTTTGATTAAGAGCACTATCAAGAGCATTCTTTAAACCATGTGCTCTTTTATATGTAATTATCATAATTGATACTTCAGGTTTTCTATTTGAGTGTTTTCCTGCTATTTTAAGTGATTTTATTTTTTTATATCTTTTAAAATTATTTTCCTTATTATTCCATTTACTCCAATTGATTTTTTTCATTTAAATTCTCCTAACTACATTTTTTTTCTTAAAAATACATAACTACAAAGAAATATTACAAACTCAATTAGCATCGTAATTATATATGAGTATATTGCTCCATTTAAATTATCTATCATAAATATTGATAATATTATTGCAATTATTGCAGATATTGAAAACAAAATAATTTGTATATTTATTTTTCTCATAATTGTCATTGCAGAATAAATAATAGTTACACCACCTGTACAAATACCCGCAAATATTAATAAAGCAATCTCAAAATTAAAAGTATTTAAATTAGTTTGATATATAAATCCCAAAACTGGTGCACCTATAAAATACATTATTATACTTAATAAAATTCCAAATCCAAAAAATAAAAGCAATATTTTTTTTATATTTAAAAAGAAAGTACTATTACTTTTTTTATGATATTGATCTACTAAAGATTTAAATAACGGTTGAATTAAAAATTGAGCAAACAAAGTTAATAATGATGCTGGTAATACAATAATTCCAAAATAACCTTGATCTAAATCAGTTAATCTTAAATCAACAAAATATCTAGTAATATTAGTAATTAATAAAGTTAAAAAAGCAAATATAAAAATTGGAAAACATTTTTTTAATAAAGAAATTGTTTTATTATTAATTTCAATTTTAGTTAAACTATATTTTTCACATACTCTTTTATCATATAAAAAAGTAAATAATCCATAAACAAATATAAAACTTAAACTTGAAATCAATATATTTTTTGTAGATAAAAATAAGATAATAAATAATATTGTAGAAGTCAATGCTTTAAAACTCATCGATTTTCCTACTTGCACCAAATTATCATTTTTTTGCATTATACCATAATAACTATCGCTTATTGATTCAAAAGCACGATATAGTACAAAAAACAGTATTAATGTAATCTTATTAATTGAATAAGCATTACTAAAACAAAATATAAGTGTCACTATAATCATAATAATATCTGAAACATATTTTAACGATACATAATTACTATCTGAATACTCTTTAGTTGTATCACTAACATGATAGACTCTTCCTCCATAATTGCCAATCATTGAAAATAAAGAAGCAATATAAAAGGCATATGAAAATTGTCCTAAAGTTGACACATCACTAGACCAGCTAATAAACATAGTTAAAAAAATCGAATATATAGAATTTAAAGTTATACCAATTGCATTCCATACTATTGATTTATTTAGTAATTTATTTTTCATCTTTTTTTTCCTTTAGTAATGAAACCTCTTGAATTAATATTCTTATTTTTTCTGTTTGACTTGATACTATTATTGTAAGTGAAATACACACTATCAAAAGTATTCCAATAATTAATGCAAAAATTAAATTTGATGCAACTTGTATTCCGATGATTTTAGTTAACCAAATTAAAACATTTGGAAAAACTGAAAGTATTAATAAAACAAAAGTTGAAGCAAGCCATACAAGTGAATACTTAATTGTAATTTTTCCTTTTCTTACAAAAAGTAAAACAATTAATATTAATACTATAGAAAATAAAATAGAAATTATTTTTAAATTGGTTGACATTATTTATACCTCCTAATACTTACAATTAGTAATGATAAACAAACATTTATCATATAATAAACAGATTTCCAAGCATGAATTGAAGATTTACCTTCTTTTCTTTCATGCATTTTTACAGGAATTTCTTCTATTTTTAATTTATTTTTTAATAAAACAACACTTGATTCAGGCTCCGGATATTCATGTGGATAATGTTTTTGAAACAACGATATTACTTTTTTATTAGCAGCTCTAAATCCACTAGTTGGATCTTTAATTTTTTTACCAGTAAACAATTTTATAAAAAACGATATTATTTTTATTCCTATTCTTCTAACACCTGTTGACTTAAATTCACTTGAGGTTTTATCAATAAATCTAGATCCTATTACAAAATCTGCTTTTTTATCAATAATTGGTTTAATAATTGTTGAAACATAATTTACATCATGTTGTCCATCTCCATCAAATTGTATCGCAATATCATAATTATTTAAATGAGCATATTTATAACCAGTTTGTACTGCTCCCCCTATTCCTAAATTTTGAATCAAATTAATATGTGGAATATTGTTTTTTTCTAATACTTCTTTAGTTGTATCTTTTGATCCGTCATTAATTACAATAGCATCTAATTTTAGATCATAATTTTTATTATAATTTAAAATCATATTGTAAGTATTTAAAATGCTTTTTTCCTCATTATATGCTGGTATAATTAATAAAATTTTCACTACTATCACTCCTAAGATTATTGTAACATATTTAGCAACAAATTAGTTAATTTATTTATATATTAAATACATTATATTTTTTAAAGAAAATACTTAATAACATATAAAATTGCACATAAATTTATTATTATTAATCCTATAGTATAAAACACCTTATATTTAGGCATAATAATTTTTTGTTTATTATCAAGCAATGGAATAAATAATAATATTATGAAAGGTATAAAATATCTTGCTTGAATGCCAAATATTTCTATGCCTCCAACTGGAGTCCATAATAAATAAAATGATAATGATATTATAGTATAAATTATAAACGGTAAAATAAATAATAAAATCTTATCAATTCTTTTTAACCCTGTTTTTACTTTTTCAAAAAATATAGTATGTATCAATAATATATAATAAAGAATAATTAAATACATATTGGTATATATTTCCCACCATCCCATTCTTCTTCCTACAAAATCAGTCATAAAATAATAAAGATATGTCTTTATTGTAGAAAAAAATGTATGAATAAAAGATAAAGGATTATTTAATAAATATTTAATTTGACCAATTGTATCAATATTATAACCATCAATAATTGATCCATTAATTGATATATAGCTCATATTATGTATCAATTCTAAAAGAATTAATATTAGTATTGCAATTATACCAAAAATCAAAATTAATTTTTCTTTTTTTTCACTTTTTTTCCAATTAGGTATAAGAATTAAAAGTAATAATACCAATATAATATATAAATATTTTGTTATTCCAACTAAGAATAATAATATAAGTAGGATTATAATATTTCTAATATTTAATTTTTCGTACGATTTTTTTAAAAATAAAACATATGAAATAAATAATAAAGAAGCTGTATTTAAAATAACATCTGCTGAAATGGAAGCTGATTGATGTAAAAACATTGGATTCAATAAATATACCAAAAATAATAGTTTTCCAAACGGAATTTTTTTTATAATAAAATATCCAAATAATAAGTATAAAATAGAATTTAAAATTCTACCAATATAAATAGCAATTAAAAAATTAAAGTTAAATATTTCTGCAATTTTAATTCCTATTGCAGGCATTAAATACACAATAAAAGAATATTTAGCAACGGGTACCTCATTTGTTATTTGTTTATCATTCCAATTGGTTTTATGATTAATCATATTAATAAAATTTTGATAAGAATTAACATCATCTTGTTGATATTTTATTAGATCTACTGGCAAATTTACAATTAAATTCCTCTCTTCATTTTTTTTAGAAATTAAATTACCATTTGATACATCATATGCCTTATTAATATGTGCTTGTTCATCTGCAACATGATAAGGTAAAACAAAAATACAAAACAAAAGAATAAGTGGTATAGCAAGCAATAAAAATAAATTTTCGTTTTTCTCTTTTGAAATTTTATATAAATAAATAAAATAAATAACAAATATTATTATTAAAACTATATTAATTATTAATCCAAATATATTTGTATTCTTTAATACTAGTATGTTTAGTATATTAGTAAAGGTAATTACTGTAATTACTAATGAAAATATAAATTCAATAACAAATAACCAAAAATTACTAATTTTCTTTTTACTATTTTTTATCATTTTTTACTCCTCAAATTAATTATAAATTATATCAAATTTTTTCAATTGTTGTATTATTTAATATATTAATTACAAATTATTTTATTAATATTAACACCATCTTCTTCATATATATTCTCAAATTTTATATTATCTTTATTATATTTAGTTAAATTACTGGTTGATACAACATATTTGATATTAATTTTACATATATCATCAGTATTCATTTTTACTGTCATATGATCAGCACCATTTAAAACAAACGAAGTTGGTTCATCTACTATATTAATACTAACATGAGCATAACGATTATATACATTGCTATATTCATCATTTAAATCAAACATCTTCCATAATTTTAAGTTTGGTACAAAATTTGTTGAATTTAAAGTTTTAGCTCCATTTGCTAGAATATAATTATTAAAATAAAGACTGCAATCCATCGTAGCCCAAATAGCATTTGGTTCTTCTTTTGTTATTTTTTGAATTTCTTTAGATACTGGTTTATCATATATAACAGAAAAGCCTTTAGAAACAGGATTTACAACAATTCCTGCTCCAAATATTATTATTGATAAAAATATTGCAAAATAATAATTAGTCTTCTTGTTATTTAAGATTAATAAAGTCATAAAAGGCAAGAATATACAAGCTGATAAACAAACTAAAATTTTATAATTATCGAGTGTATAAATTCTTTTTACAATTAGAATAGCAGAAATAAAAGTTATTAATGAAATACCAATTGCAATTAATAAATCTTTTTTTATTATCTTTTCTTTTTTTTCATAATTAGACATTAAATAAATAAACAAAAATATACAAGCATAGCCAACAACAATTTGACTTCTTCCTGGAGAAGAAAAAGATAAAAGTGAAATTTTAACAAACCAACTTGGTAATGCAACATAACACCATAAAGAAAGAAATAAAATTAATATAATAAATAAGGTTACATAAAGATCTAATTTTTTGTTTATTATTTTATTTTTAATCATATAAAATATTGCCATAAAAAATGGTATTGGATAAAAACCAAAATAATTACTATATTCAGAAGGATTAATTACATTTATAAAAGAATAAAATGGTGTAAAGATGTATATAAATAAAAATTCCCAATTATTACCACCAAGTGATAATCTTTGACCAGGATAGACAGTATTATTAACAATATCTAATATTTTAGAAGAATTTAATAATGTTGGAATAATTATTGTAGCTATAACACCAAAGACAATTGGTATATATAAAAGAAATTTCCAATGTAAATCTTTTTTATTTTTAACTAATATCCAAATAAATAAAATTAAATAAACAAATCCAAATGGTATTTGCCAAGCTGGATACATTAATAATATATAATTTGTACCAACTAATCCCATTGCTAGGGCCAAGCCAAGCTTTTGCCAAATTTTCTTTGACTTAATAAAATAGTATAATATTAATACAGCTAAATTGCCCCACATCATCATGTCAACAGAATACCACCACATATTTGTTGCAGAAAATGTAATTAATATTGAGCCTAATAAAGAATATAACTTATTCTTTTTGGTTATTATCATAAATAATTCAAAACTAGCAAAAAACAGAACAAATAGCTTCCCAAACCACATTAATGAAAAAGCATTTTCTAATGGCAAAAACATAAAAGGAACAAAGAATAATTTTCCTAAAAGTGCAATTGATAAACAAGGATATGAAGGATATAAAGACACAGCTGTGTCTTTTGCCATCATTAAATTATTAATTTCAGTAAATCCAACTTTAGCTTGTGATAGCAATGTAGGAGTACCAACCATCCATTCATCACTTCTAATTCCTCTGTCCATACCCAAAATTGGAAATCCATTCTTAGGAATATTATTTGGCTGAATAAATCTATTAAATATGTCAATGGAAGAACCATGATATCCTCTAATTACAATAAATAATAATAATAATCCGCCAATTATATATCTTTTTTTATATATAAATTCATACATTTTTTTTATATCAAAAATAAAATGTAAATCTATAAAAATTAAAACACATGAAACTATTATTAGTCTATCAAATGAAAAATATTCTCCAATGTAACATTTCTCAATAAAAGCAAATGTAATTATTAACAAAGCCGTTATAATTAAAATTATTATATTTTTTTTATTTAATTTCATAACTTTCTTCCTCCCTATTTAATACAAAACAATGATCATAACTAAAATTATTATTATAAAAATTATCATAAAGTATTTTTTCTTTCCATTTATTCACTATGTAAGTAATTTCTTCTATAAATCTTTGTTTTTTATCATCATCTAAATCATTACCTCTACTAAGCGACTCATAATGAATTAATTTCACTTGTGGTAAAACGACATTATAATATCCTTTTTCCAAAATTTTTATATTTAAATCGACATCATTAAAAGCAACTTTTAAGTTCTGATCCAAACCGTCAACTTCCAAAAATTTTGATTTTTTTATCATTAAACAAGCTGCTGTTACTGCAGAATAATTATATGGTGCATTTATTCTTCCATAATAACCAAAAGAGTCTTGACCAGTTCCTACAAATGCATGTGAAGCAACTCCCCCTATTCCTAAAATTACACCACAATGTTGAATTGTATAATTAGGATATAATAATTTTACTCCAACACATCCAACATTATCTTGAATTGCATAACCAATCATTATATCTAACCAATTATCTGTAATAACTTCTATATCGTTATTTAAAAGAACAATATAATCACCATCAGCATTTTTTATTCCTATATTATTAAGATATGAATAATTAAAATCACATTCCAATCTTATTATTTTAAAATTATCATGCTCAGTCTTATATTTATTTAATAATTTTATTGTGTCTTCTTCAACACTTCCATTATCAATAACTATTATCTCATAATTAGAATAAGTTGTCCTTTGATATATTGAATTTAAACACTTATTTAATATTTCACTCTTATCTTTAGTTGGAATAATAATTGATATTTTTGGATTCAAAGTTTGTTTAAAATTAATCGAATACATTTCCATATTTTTATTTTCTATTTTTTGAATATCTCCAACTAAATTTCTTCTTAATAATGTTTCTTTTAAAATGCTTAAATTATTTTGACATATATTATTAATTATTCGTTCATGATATAAAATCTTTGGTATATGATAAATATTCGATGTTAATTCAGTATACTTTAAACATAATTCATAATTGTTACTAAAATGTTTTATTTTTTTTAGTATATTTGTACGGTAAATAGTTAAATTTGAAATATAATTAAAACTTAATAAAGTGTTTGGTGACCAATCTGGTTTAAAATGAGGATAACAATATTCTAAATTATCATCAATTTTATCACAATCCGAATATATTAAATTAACATTTTTATTAGTATTTATTAGTTCAACAATTTTTGCTAATGCTTCTTTCTCTAATAAATCATTTCCATTCATAAAAACAACAAATTCTCCATTAATTAACTCAACAATTTTTTCTTGTAAAACATCTTTAAATTGAACTTTATTTTTTTCGAAAGTATTATTAAAATTTTTCTTATTACCTAATATAAATATTTCAAAATTCTTATATGTATTTTCCAATATTGAATTTACACAATCCTCTAAATAATCACTATCACTATTATTAATAACAATAGAAATTAGTGGATTGTTTTCAAATCTATTATTTATTGAGATTGTTTTTTTATTTTTATTCAACCAATCATTATAATCTTTTTTTATCATAGGATTATAATACATTTTATCAACATTATTAATATTATTTTTAAAAGATTTAATATATTGTTTTATTAATCTTGATGGTACTAAAAAATGATGCCTTTCCCACATTAATTTTATAACCTTTATTAAAACTTTTGGTATTTTTATAGCTTTTAAAAAAATTAATTTTATTCTATCAAATATTCTAACAAAAATATTATAATTTTTTTCAAATAATAATTTTGTTTTATTATCTTCTATATAACTAATACTTACTTTTTTAGTTGTATAAGGGATATCACAGTATAAAGAAAACTTATTATTTTCTCTTTTTAATATCTTCTTAAAAACAAAATTCCTATTAATATCATTACTTTCAGAAAATTCAAATATTTGATCATCAGCTCTTAAAATTAATTTTATTTCTTTACTCATAAAACCACGAATATAAACTCGTGGATTTTTAATTCCTCCAATAGTAATATCAGTAATTTCCATTTTACTTTTACTCATTTTTATAACTCCTCTGCAAATCTTTTTTCAAGTTTTTTAAATATCCCATATCCAATAATTACTATAAAAATACATATTCCAAATAAAAGAATTAGATTTTTAAAATTTGGTGCTTGTTGATAATATAAAATATCACGATAAGCAGATATTACATGATACATAGGATTTAATTTAAATAATGTTTGTAAATTATTTGGTATCATTGTAGCATTATATAAAACGGGTGTTGCATAAAACCACAACATTAACAAAACATTCATAAAATGTTCTAAATCTCTTATATATACAGTTATAGCTGATACTATTAAAGATAATCCAATTAATAATAAATATTGAAGAATTAATATTAATGGAAAATATAATGCATACCAAGATAAACCTATTCCACTTATAAATAAAGCTAATAAAACTATAATACAAGATATAAAGAAATTAAGTAAATTACTTGTTACTACTGATATAGGTAGTATTTCTCTTGGAAAATATATTTTTTTAATTATTCCTGCATTTGTTACAATAGAAGCATTACTTTGTAAAATAGTGTTTGAAAAGAAATTCCAAGGAATAAGTCCTACGATTAAAAAAATTGTATAATTAGAAATACTTGGATCTCTTACTAAAAATGAAAAAACAACTGAATAAACAACTATTTGAAGTAATGGATTCAAAAATGACCATAATACACCAAGCACTGACTTCTTATATTTACCTCTAAATTCTTTAAATACAGAGGTTTTAAAAAATTCTCGATATTTATATAAATTACTAAACATAACCTTCACTCCTTAATTACAACAGTTTAAATATTTTTCAATAACTTCATCTGTTTTTCCATCTAATTCTATTTTTCCTTCTTTTAGCCAAATACTTCTATCACACAAGAATTTTACAGCATCCATATTATGACTTACAAAAATCATAGTTTTACCTTGATTTTTGAGTTCTTTCATCTTTTGCATACATTTTTCTTGAAAATGTTGATCACCTACTGCTAATATTTCATCAATAAGTAAAATATCAGCATTTACATTTATTGCTACAGAAAAAGCAAGTCTCATATACATTCCTGAAGAATAAGTTCTTATGGGATTATCAATAAAATCTTTCAGTTCTGAAAATTCGATAATATCATCAATTCTTTCATTTATTTCTTTTCTAGTTAAACCAAAAATTGAAGCATTAAAATATATATTTTCTCTACCAGAAAAATCCGGATGAAATCCAGCCCCAAGTTCTAGTAAAGATGCGATCTTACCAGTGGTTTTTATACTTCCTTTATTAGGAAAAATGATTTTAGTAATCAATTTTAAAACTGTAGATTTGCCACTACCATTAACACCAATCAATGCTACTGTTTCTCCTTTATTAATTATTAAATTAATGTTTTTAAGAACTTCTCTTACTTCTTTATTGCCTCTCTTCCAAAAAATAAGTCGTTCTTTTAAAGTATTTGCCCTATCATAATAAACATTAAAAAATTTATATAAATTTTTTATTACTACAGCATTTTCATTTTTCATATTAAACACCTCATTACAACTTTATTTAAATCTATTATAACATGTATAATTAGTATTCTGCTATTAAAAAAGCAAAAATTATTCGAAACTATTTCGGTATTTACAATTTTAGAATTTTTTATGTTATAATAAATCTATTAAAGGAGATGTCTTATGAAATATAATATAGCCTTAGTGGGTACTTTTGATGTAGAAAATTTTGGTGATTTATTATTTCCAAATGTTTTTGAGCATTATTCAAAAGATTTTGTAAATAATTTATATTTATTTTCACCTAATGGTAAAGGACCAAAGCCGTTTGAACCAAATACTCATGTGTTTGCTATTTCAGAATTAGAAGAGTTCTGTAAAAGCAAAAAAATTCAAGCTATCATTATTGGTGGAGGAGACATAATAAGGATAGATACTGCGATTGCACAAGATTATACTTCAACCGTTGAAGCATCATTAGATTTATTTATAACTCCTATTTTAATTGGAACAAAATATAATCTTCCAGTTTTATTTAATACTCCTGGAATTCCCTTTGAGTTTGATTCAAAAGAAGTAATTATCGGATTACTTTTAAATAGAGTAAGATATTTATCAATCAGAGATAGATATTCATATAATAATTTACCACAAATAAACAAAGAAAGTGCAATACTTGTTCCAAATACAGTAATTGGCATAAAAGAAACAATTAATAATTTAGAAATATCAGAAATATTTAAAAATATTAGTAGTAAAATAAATATCAAAGAAAAAAAATATATTGTTGTACAATTAAACAATTCTACTGTCATTAATGATATCATGCTAAATGAAATATATATAAAACTAATTCAATTAGAAAAAATGTATCAAATTGTGTTGTTGCCTATTGGCTATGTTCATAATGACAACATAAAATTAAATCAACTAAAGACAATGGGAAATAATAATTTTATTGTTTTTAAAAATAAACTATCACCAATAGAAATGATTGCTATTCTTTCAAATGCAAAATTTTATGTTGGTACTAGTATGCATGGTGCTGTTGTGTCATATGCATATAATGTTAATTTTGCTATTTTTAATTTTAATAATCTTACAAAAATAAATGGATTTGCAAATATTATAAAAGAAAAAAATGTATTAATAAACAACATAAATGATCTCGACATAATAGATAATCTAATAAAACAATCAGAAGATAATAAAAAAAGAATGATAACAAGAAAACAAATTACAAAAACAATAAAAAATCATTTTATTACAATAAATAATTCTATTAATGATTTCTATAATGGTGTAAGTACCAATACTTTTAATATTAAAACCGCTAAGCAAGGACTTGTATATATTTTTTCAAATATTGATAATCAAAACAATAAAATTGAACAACTCAAAAAAAAGTTAGAAATAATTGAAAATTCTCGCTCATATAAGATAGCAAGAAAAATATCAAAAATATTAGGAACAATAAGAAAAAGAAAAGACTAATTTTAGTCTTTTCTTTTTCTTGTATAAGCTTCTTGATATTTTTTTGTTTTAATATCTTCTATCCAATTTTGATTATTTACATACCAATTAATTGTTTCTTTTATGCCATCTTCAAAATTATATGTACGATTCCAACCAAGTTCTTGTTCTACTTTGCTTGAATCAATTGCATATCTTAAATCATGACCTGGTCTATCAGTTACATATGTTATTAAACTTTCTGGTTTATCTAATTGTTTCAAAATTGTTTTTACAACTTCAAGGTTTGTTCTCTCAGAATGTCCACCTAAATTATAAACTTCTCCTACTTTTCCATAATGCAAAATATTATCTACACCAATATTATGATCATGAACATGAATCCAATCTCTTACATTTTCACCTTTACCATAAACTGGTATTGACTCATTATTTAATGCCTTAGAGATTACTACAGGTATAAGTTTTTCTGGAAATTGATATGGTCCATAATTATTTGAACATCTTGAAATTGTAGCAGGTAATTTAAATGTTCTATTATAAGCTTGAACAAGTAAATCTGCACTTGCTTTAGATGCTGAATAAGGACTTGATGTATGAATTGGATTATCTTCGGTAAATAATAAGTCAGGTCTGTCAAGTGGCAAATCACCATAAACTTCATCTGTTGATACTTGATGATATCTTTTGACATCATATTTACGACAAGCATCCATTAATACTTGAGTACCAATAATATTTGTAGTTAAAAATATACCTGGATTTTTAATTGAATTATCAACATGTGATTCTGCCGCAAAATTAACTACCCAATCAAATTTTTCTTTTGAAAATAAATCATCTACAAATTCTCTATCAGTTATATCTCCTTTTACGAATTTAAAATTATCTTTTTCTTCAATAGGTTTTAAATTATTGTAATTTCCTGCATAAGTTAAAGCATCTAAACAAACAAAATTATATTCTGGATACTTTTCTACCATATAATGTAAAAAATTACTTCCAATAAAACCTGCTCCACCAGTTACTAATATTTTCATATTACTCCTACTTTCTAACCCTAACTTTTTCTTTTTCTAATTCTTCACTATATCTATTAACAGCATCTTGCCATGTTGGTAATCTATCAAAATCATCATCATCTAAACATACTTTATTTAGTTTTGAATTTAATGGTCTTATAGCCTTTGTTGGATAATCTTTTGTTAAAATATAATTAACTTTTACATCTTTATTATTTGCTTTAAATATATAATCTGCAAACTCAGCCCAATTACAATAGCCCTCATTATTAGCATGATAAACACCATATTTATCAGTATCCATCATATCAACTAATAATTTTGCTAAATCAACAGTATAAGTGGGACTTCCATATTGATCAGATACAACATTTATTTCTTTTTTTGTTTCTGCTAAATTTAGCATTGTTTTTACAAAGTTTTTTCCGTTAATTCCAAATACCCAAGATGTTCTAACTATAAAACTTTTAGGATTTTTCTTTGCTTCTTGTTCACCAAGATATTTTGTTTTTCCATAAACACTCTGAGGATTAGTTTTATCATAAACATCATAAGTACCCTTTTTAGTACCATCAAAAACATAATCAGTGCTAATATAAATAAGTTTTGAATTAGTTTTTAATGATGCTTCACTAATATTTTTAGTTCCTACCACATTGACATTATAACATGCTTCATAATTGTCCTCAGCACCATCAACATTAGTCCAAGCCGCACAATGGAAAACACAGTCTGGCTTATAATCATTAAATACTTTATCTACTGCTTCTTTATCTGTAATATTTAAATCTTCAATATCTAAATTTAAAATATCATAAATTCCTCTTTTATTTAACTCTCTAATTAAATCATATCCAAGTTGTCCTTTACATCCAGTTATTAGATATCTTTTATGACAATAGAAGTTAGCATCACTATCTTTAAGCAACGGATGAACTTGATCTTTAGAAGATAATACAGGCTCAGTAGTATCCCAATCTATATTCAAATTTGGATCACTATATAGGATTCCACCATCATGAGCCTTTGAATAATAATTATCAGCTTTATATTGAATTTCAGTTCCTTCTACTAATGATTCAAAACCATGAGCAAATCCTCTTGGTACTACTAATTGTCTTTTATTTTCTGCTGTAAGTAAAACTTTAATCCATTTCCCATATGATGGTGAATCTTTTCTCATATCAACAACTACATCATTTAATGCACCTTTTGTACATCTAACAATTTTTGCTTGACACATAGGATCCTTTTGAAAATGTAATCCCCTAATAATACCTACATCACTACATGATTGATTATCTTGAACAAAGTCAAAATTAAGTCCATTCTTACTATAAGTTTTTTTATTATAACTTTCCATAAACCAACCACGATTATCTCCATAACAATCTGGTTCTAAAATATAACAATCTTTTAATTCAGTTTCAATTTTTTTCATCTTTTTCTTCCTCTTTGTAGTACTTTATTTAAATATCTACCATATTCATTTTTATTGTTAATTATTTCCGCTGCTTCTTCCAAACCTTCTTCACTTAACCATCCCTGATCAAATCCAATTTGTTCAGGACAACAAATTATTTTTCCAGTATTTTCTTGAATAGCTTTTATCATATTTGAAGCTGCTAAATTACTTTCAGCAGTGCCTGTATCAAACCAAGTATAACCTCCACCTAAAAGTTCAGCTGTTAAATTTCCATTTTTTAAATACATATCGTTTAAAGTTGTAATTTCTAATTCACCCCTAGCAGATGGTTTTACAAGTTTTGCAATTTCACTTACACCTTTTGGATAAAAATACAAACCAGTTATAGCAAAATCAGATTTTGGTTGTTTTGGTTTTTCTTCAACAGATAAAACTTTATTATTCTCATTTATTTCCATTACACCAAATCTTTCTGGATCTTTAACTTTATATCCAAAAATAGTTGCCTGATTTTGATCAGCCTTTTTTCTTGCAGATTGCAATAATTCAGTAAATTCATTTCCATAAAAAATATTATCACCTAATACCATTGCACTAGTATCATTTCCTATAAAATCTTCCCCAAGTAAAAATGCTTGAGCAAGTCCATCTGGTGATGGTTGTACAATATAAGATAAATTTATACCATATCTTTTTCCATCCCCTAATAATCTTTTAAATTCATCTTGATTATCTTTTGTTGTAATAACTAAAATATCCTTTATCCCTGCTAACATCAATGTTGATAATGGATAATAAATCATAGGCTTATCAAAAATTGGTATTGATTGCTTACTGATTCCCATAGTCATAGGATAAAGTCTAGTGCCAGAACCTCCAGCTAAAATAATTCCTTTCATCAAAAAAAACCTCCTATGTTTTTAGTATAACATAAGAGATTGAAATTTAGCAATTATTTAAATAAAATTAATGATTATCAACAATAATATCACTTATTTTAGTATATAAAAGTCTTAGTTTAGTTTTATCTTCAGCAGATAATTGTCTAAATTTTAAATTTAAAGGATAACCACTATCCAAATAAATAATTAATTCACCATCACTACCATTAAATAAAACAGCAATTGTTGATACGGAAGTTAAAGGTACAGTATGAATCTGTTTTTGTCCAGAAAATGGTTTTACATCAAAAAGAAGAATTTTTTTATCAGTAAATACACCTCTATCACATCTTGTTGAATAACAAGCAAAAATTTCTTCCTTTGGGCTAATATAATCAGTTACATATTTTGGTAAATCATCTTTTGACAATTCCTTATAAAAATAAAAATACTTTGTTATTTCCTTATATTTAATATATGCCATATTACTTTAATACTCCTATTCTATTAAGTGGCCAAATTCTTACCACTACTTTTCCAATAATATCTTTTTTTGATATTAATCCAATATCTCTACTATCCATCGAGTTTTCTCTATTATCACCCAATACTAAATAATGATTATCTGGAATAATTTCATTTCCTAAACTACCAGTTGAAAAATCATCTGTTACAACATTTTTTAAATAATTTTCAACATAATATTCATCATTAATATATAATTTATTATTCTTATATTCAATCTTATCACCAGGAATTCCAATAACTCTTTTTATTAAGTTTTTCATTCCATCATATTCAAAAACAATTATATCTCCTCTTTTTACTTTGAATATTTTATAATTTAGCTTTGATATTAAAACTAAATTACCTTCATCTAAAGTTGGATTCATTGAAGGACCAACTACTTGTTGCATAGATATTACATATAAAAACAATAAAACAACTACAATGAATACTATAAAATATTTAAATGTATCTTTAAAAAACTCAGTGATTTCTCTAAAATCCATATTTTACCACCACTCAATTATAGTATAACATAAAAAATTAAAAAAAGGGAGTTACAATACTCACTTTTTTTATATTTTACTCTATTGTCTCATTAAAAATTTCTTCTTCAATTGTTGGCTCTTCTTCAATTATTGGTTCTTCTTCAATAATTTCACTAGATTGTTCAATTTGTTCTTCATTTTCACCAATAATTATTTCTTCAATTAATGAAGCTTGTGTATTTTCAATACCTAATATTTCAATAATGGGTTCTTCAATTATTTCTTCAATTTTTGGTGTTTCAACAATAGGTTCTTCAACTATTGGTTCCTCTTCAATTTTAAGATCACTATTTTCATTAATAGTTGGTGCAATACTTTGAGCACTCATCATAGGTGCAGATCTTAATCTATTGTATTCTCTGTAGCCATCTAAATGCCATCCATCACTTGTATTATATTTTAATACATACCATACAATAGTAGTTCCATATCTATTTAATTGTGCAAGTTTATTTCTACCATTAGTTGTAAGATAGTTATATATTTCATCATTTAATGCTATATAAGCTTCTCCAGAACCATCATCACCTACAAATTCTTCAACATTATTTCTCTTATTTTCAAATGCTTTAGCTACAACTCTGGCAAGAGCTCCTGTTCCATCATCCATAATTTGAACATTAGTTAATCCTGTTGGATCATAATTTTCTGTTGGTGATGGTAGATATATAGGATCTGGCATCAAATTTTTACTTTTAAGTATATAAGCTGTAGTTGTTGCACTAGTAACTTCTAAATATTCTAAATATACATTTAAATCTGATGTAATGCAGTCAAAATTAGTATTCCAACTTGGATTTCTTAAAACTGTTCCTGTTGATAATGTAAAATCTGAACTTACTCTTGGTGCAGTTGCACTTGCTTTATATCTAACAGTTTGTTCTTTTAAAAGGTTCTCATTATAATTATAGAATCTAACTGTAAAGTATTTCTTAACAACCTTTAATGGAATTATTACTTCAACAGTTTCATAATTAGAATCTAATGTATAAGTTCCTTTTAAATTATAGTTTCCTACTGCTGATCCTACTGGTAATGTTTCAGTAAATGCAAATCCACTAGGTATTATTGCTTCATCAGATGATTGATTTTCGTAAATCCAAGTATTTCTTGGAATATTTGGTACCCTTGGTATTGCTTTTATTATTTTAAATGCTTGTGTTGGATTTGTTAATTTATAGTTTGTATTTGTTATTGTTGCTGTTGCTGTGTAATCTCCTACATTCTTTCCTGCTCCTGCTACTGTTAATCCTACATTGTCTCCTGACATTACTCCACTTATTCCATAAGTTGGTAATTGTTGTTTTCCATTATATACAAACTCTGTTTTTTCTCCCCACAACATTGTTACTTCTTTTTCTTTTATCTTTAATGTTGCTGTTAATGTTCCTGCATTATGATTTTTGTCTCCTGCAAATGTTGCTGTTACTGTATATGTTCCTACATTTGTTTTTCCGTTTCCTTCATATGTTACTGTCATTCCTGCTGGTACATTTATTGCTGTTATACTTTGTTCTCTTTTATTATATGTTACTTCTTTATCATTAAATTTTATTCCACTTAAATCATATTCTGCTTTTATTATTTTAAATGCCTTGGTTGGATTTGTTAATTTATAGTTTGTATTTGTTATTGTTGCTGTTGCTGTGTAATCTCCTACATTCTTTCCTGCTCCTGCTACTGTTAATCCTACATTGTCTCCTGACATTACTCCACTTATTCCATAAGTTGGTAATTGTTGTTTTCCATTATATACAAACTCTGTTTTTTCTCCCCACAACATTGTTACTTCTTTTTCTTTTATCTTTAATGTTGCTGTTAATGTTCCTGCATTATGATTTTTGTCTCCTGCAAATGTTGCTGTTACTGTATATGTTCCTACATTTGTTTTTCCGTTTCCTTCATATGTTACTGTCATTCCTGCTGGTACATTTATTGCTGTTATACTTTGTTCTCTTTTATTATATGTTACTTCTTTATCATTAAATTTTATTCCACTTAAATCATATTCTGCTTTTATTATTTCATATATTCCTTTATTAAAAGTTACATCATAATTAGTATTTGTATAGCTTCCAGTAATATCATATTTTTCTACATCACTAGCTTTTGTTGCTTTTGTACTTAAAGTTAATCCAATAGGATATTCTTTCAACTCTACATCTGTTACATTTGAAGTTAATGCTTTAATATTTTCTCCATATATTCCAGAATTATTATCAATTGTTACAGTTACTTTTCTTCTATTTACAATAAAATCTTTTTCAAGTTTTGTTTCATTTCCTAAAATATCAGTTGCTATTACTGTAACTAAATATTTTCCTGCAGTTAAAGGATCAATATTATGTTTAATATCAATCGTTACACCTTTTGTATTATAAAATTCATCATGAGCAGTAATTAAACTTTCAAAATCTGGAATTTTATCATATACAATCATTGAATCTACAAAATCATCAATATTAATAGTTGGTGCATATTCATAATCTGGTATTATTTCTTCATCATCAAAATCACTATCAGATTCTAATTCTTCTTCATTAGTATAATGATCTTTGTCTTCATCTCCAAGCGGATCAAGAATAATCAATGTTCTAGTACCTGTTGCATATAAGCCAGCACTATCTGATGTAGATGTGTAATTAACAATATGAGTTCCTATTGATAATTCCTTAACATTAATGTTAGGTTTTACCACTTCAACAACATCATGATCATCTGATACACTAACTCCTGTTAATAGATCATAATCATATCCTTTTACAACTTTTACTGTTGTAGGATTGATAACCATAATTGGTGCAGCATTATTTACTACAACTTGTGGACTATCATTACTATCGTCAAGTTCAACATTATTTAATGGTTGATAAATTGTTTCACCAACAACTGGTGTTATTACATCTTCTGGTAATTCTGTTCCTTTCTCAAGTTTTTCACCTGGGTTTGCAAATGTAAACATAAAGAAACCCATAATTAGAAATATTACTAGTGCAAATATTTTTTTCTTATCCATAATCTTTCCCTCCAAATAAAAAACATTTAAAATACTTTAAATGCAACTGACTACCATAACATATAATGTTTTAGGTTCTTAAGCTTTGCGTCCTTTAATTTCTTAAAGTTTGCCTAAAAAATTTATATAAAATTTATTTATAAATATGTTATCATAAGTTTTTATTTTTTTCAATAAAAATACTTTAAATGTCACTTTTATTATATGCAAATATAACATTTTAAATAAATTTTATTTATAAAAATCAAAAAAATAGAAAAATTATTTCTATTTTATTCTTTCATTTTAATAAAGAATGGGCTAAATTGAGTGCTTATATTAATTGAATCTCTATGATAATAATAAATATTATAACCTAAACCAACACATTCATCAGTTGTGCCATCTTCGTATTCATGAGTTTCTTTTTTTATACAAAACAATGGTTCTTTATTGTTTTCAACTTTAATAAAGTCTATTATCCAAATAGCTGCAATGCACACAAATAATGTCCAAAATACTATATCAAATATTTTATGACCTAAACTTTTTTTCTTTTCATTCGTTTTTTGAACTTTTTTATCATCAAAAAAATCTTCTTTTTCTTCTACTTCTTTTACTACATTTTCTTTAACAATTTCCTTTTTTACATCTTTTTTAATTTTCTTTTTTCCACTTTTCATTTTATCACTTCCTAACATTAATTTAACAATATTTTAAAAAAAAGTCAACTTCAAAAATTAATCTCCCATTAGTAGCCTAATCTTACCTGTCTCATAATATCGTTCCCCAGCAACAGGTGTTTGCTCTTTTACAATTTCCCCACCCCCCACATATTCTATATCAAATCCTGTTAATAGTTTTTTTGCTTCATTCTTGGTTAAACCAATAACATTTTCTACCTCATAATATTTTTTATCATACCATTCATATGATTTCTCTTTTTGATCTGATTGTTTCTCTATATTTAAAACACTGATAATATCTAATAATATTTTTCTTACAAATGGTGTTGTTGTATAACTAGAAAGAAGTGCTGTATTTTTTGGATTATCGATTGCCAAATACAAAACTACTTCAGGATCGTTACTTGGCAAAACTGCCATAAAACTCATTATATAATTATTATCTAAATAAACACCATTATTTACTTTTTGAGCTGTTCCTGTTTTACCTCCTATTCTATATCCATCAATATATGTTAATTTTCCTCCACCATTTGATACAACACTTTCCAAGGCCATTCTCATAATTGCACTAGTATTTTTACTAATAGTTTTTCTAACTAATGTTTTATCATTACTCAAAAAAATATTATTTGTATTACTATCTAAAATACTTTTTAAAACATAAGGTTGATATAAATATCCTCCATTAACTATAGAAGAAACTGCCGTCACTTGTTGAATAGCTGTAACACTAACACCTTGCCCAAAAGCAGTAGTGGCTAATTCTAAATCTTTAACTACATCTAAATTAAATATAATGCCCTCACCTTCACCACTTAAATCTATACCAGTTTTTTCTCCAAATCCAAATAAATCTATATACGAAAACAATTTTTCTTTACCTAATTTAAATCCTAATGATACAAACCCAGGATTCGTTCTGGTGAATACGGCAACATTTTGAATCGTCGTTTTCCTTGATATTACTGATATCTCCAATACCTACATTTATGTTCTCGTATAGACCAGAACGAATATTCTGGTCTATACAGGAACATTTTTGATTAAAAGAAATTTCATCACTTTGTAATGAATTCACATCTACTTTTATAGTAGGTTTTTCTTTCTTTTCATATAAGTCTAATTCTCTATCAATTATGTCTGTATTAAAGTTAAAATATACTACCATTCTTACATGTTTTCTATTATTATTTACTTTAGTTATTTCAATTCTATCAATTAATAATTTAATTAGATGTGGTAGTTCATTCTTAATATCTACCTTCTTTGTTAAAGCTTTGCTTAACTCATTCATTTTTTCATTCATTTTTTTGATTTCTATTTCTTTATTATCTATCCTTTTTA
>CAZAPU010000004.1:0-3100 GCA_964487215.1 uncultured Mycoplasma sp.
CATTAAATTAACTTTATTTTGTAATCTACCTGCTGTATCTATTAATACAATATCTATCTTTTTATCTATTGCTATTTTTAGTCCATCAAACACAACACTAGCAGGATCACTACTATCTTCTTTTCCATAAAAATCACTATCAGTTCTTTCGGCCCATTCTTTTAATTGATTATAAGCACCTGCTCTAAATGTATCTCCTGAAATCATTAAAACTGATTTATTATCGTTCTTAAATTTATTAGCAATTTTAGCTATTGTTGTTGTTTTACCTACTCCATTAACACCTACAAAAAGAATTACAGTAGGACCATTTTCATTAATATTTATTTTATTAACAATAATTTCATCATTAACATAAATTATAAATAATTCATCAACAATTATTTCTTTTAGCATTTTTGGATCTTCAATTTTTTCTGATTTTACTCTTTCTCTTAATTTATCCATAAATTTCATAACTGTATTAACACCCAAATCAGCCATAATAAGTATTTCTTCTAATTCTAAGAAAAAGTCATCTGTAACTTTTTTATATTTGTTAGTTAAACTTATTAATTTTGAAACAAAATTATCTCTAGTTTTAGTTAAACCTTTTTCATATTTTTTTATTTGTTTTGTTTCAACTTTTTCTTCAGGATTTTTTTCTTGTTTTTTAAATTTTTGAAATATTTTATCAAATATACCCATATATATCACCTCTTTAATTATATCATGTAAAATATAAAACTTAAAGTGATTTAAATTTTGTCAAAAACATTGACCTTTTTAATATAATTAATTAAAATAAATATCAATAAGAAGGTGCAATTATGGAAATGAAAACAATAACATTAAGTAAAAAAGAAATCGATCGTTTAAGAGAATATATTTTTGAATTACTTAAAAATAAAAAGATAAAAGATAGTGAATTAAAATTAAATATTGCTATTTTAGAAGTATTTTTATTTGATATTATTACTAATAATAAATATCATAAAATTTTTAATTCTGGTATAAATAATAAAGTACTAAGAAAGTTTGATTTAAGCGAGGTTGATTTTAAAGATGTTGCTGTTTATGCAAAAGATTTTACAGGTACTAATGCTATAATTAATCCTCAAACTGTATTTGAAAAAGATATGAGATGGGGCAAATATCCTTTGAACTTTATTGGAAAATCTTTTGATGGAGTAAAAGTTTCAAAAGCAAATTTTACTGGAGCTACAAATGTAAATATGGATCCTCAAACTGTATATGGAAAAGATATGAGTGGCGGTATTTATCCATTTAACTTTTTTAATAAATCTTTCCAAGGAGTAAAGAAAAGTTATTCTGATCTTACTGGTGCTACATTCTCATATGAAATAACAGCAGCTTCTGATGAAGATATTGAAGCAATATATAATGAGATAGATAAAACTTTCTCAAGAGTTAAAAATAAACTTTTTTATTGACAAAAAAACATTAAAACTATATAATTATTACTGCATATACATTGAACAGCCGTATTTTAAGTTTTATAATGTGTTTTTTAAATTATAAGTAACCCAGCTGTTAAGGTGAAAATATTAGAGAGAAACTCCCTATAAAATTGAAAAGTATATCAATGTTTATGAAAATAAACAATTGAAAGGAGAAAAATATGTCAAGATACACAGGTTCTAGTTACAAACAAGCTCGTCGTGTTGGAGTTTCACTTCTTGAAAGTGGTAAAGAAATTGCTAGAAGACCTTATGGACCAGGACAACATGGAAATGATCGTAAGAGAAGACCTTCTACTTATGGTGAACAATTAAAAGAAAAACAAAAAGTTAAATTCATGTATGGATTAAATGAAAGACAATTTCATAAAACTTTCATTGAAGCTGGAAAATTAAAAGGTATTCATGGTGAAAACTTACTTGTATTACTTGAATCAAGATTAGATAATTTAGTTTATCGTTTAGGTCTTGCTTCAACAAGAAGAGCTGCTAGACAATTAGTAAATCATGGTCATGTTACTGTTAATGGTAAAAAAGTAGATATTCCATCTTTCAGAGTTAAAGTTGGTTCTACAATAGCATTAAAAGAACAAGATAAAGATTTAAAAGTTGTTAAAGAATCATTATCTAAAGTAATGAAAAGAGCTGAATATATAACTTTTGATGAAAAAAATATGTCTGGTACTTATGTAAGAGTTCTAGCAAGATCTGAATTAAATCCAGAAATTAGAGAATCATTAATCGTTGAATTCTATAATAGATAAAAAACTAAATAAATTAATTTATTTAGTTTTTTTATTTTACATAAGTAAATATTGATTTAAAAAATATTTTTATATCTAACCAAAAACTTATATTATCATAATACTCCACATCAGCTTGGAGTTTTTCTTTATGTGTTAGACATTTCGTACCATTAATACAAGCTAATCCAATTAAACCAGGCCTTAAATAATATCTTTTAGGGCTTATTTTACCCTTTGGTAACTCTTCTCCACAAATAAATGGTCTAGGTCCTATAATTGACATATCACCCATTAAAACATTAAATAACTGTGGTAATTCATTTAGTTTTGTATTATCAATCAATGAACTAAGTTTTGTCTTTCTACCCCATAATTGACCATTATCATAAATCCTAGTTCTAAACTTATACATATAAAATGGTTTTCTATTCTTACCTTCTCTTTTCATTCTAATATCAATAATAGGTAATCCTAAATGAATTAATGTAATTAACCCAATTATTACTATTAAAGGTGAAAGAATAACTATTAAAATTAAAGATATAATTATATCTAAGAATCTTTTTATATACTTCCTATACAACTAAATCACTCCCACTTTTTATATTGTATAATCATCTTCAAGTGAAAACTCTACATTTTCTTCTATCCATTCTTTTCTTGGTTCAACTTTATCACCCATTAAAACATTAACTCTTTTTTCTGCAATTGCTGCATCAGTTATATTTACTTTAATTAAACTTCTTGTTTCAGGATTCATAGTTGTATCCCATAACTGATCTGCATTCATTTCTCCTAAACCTTTATATCTTTGTATACCTTTATGATCTCCCTTTAATAATTCTCTTAATTCTTCATCAGACCAAACATATACTGAAGGTTTTTTAGAATACT
>CAZAPU010000004.1:3110-29031 GCA_964487215.1 uncultured Mycoplasma sp.
ACCAAGTCCTTTATATCTTTGTAATTCATATTTTGTTAAATCTCTAGTCATTTCTTTTAAATCATCAGTTGTATAAGCATATTTTACTTCTTTTCCAGTACTTATTTTAAATAAAGGTGGCATTGCTATAAATAAATGTCCATGCTCTATTAGAGGTCTCATATAACGATAAAAGAAAGTTAATAATAAACATTGAATATGTGCTCCATCTTCATCGGCATCGGTCATTATTACTACTTTATCAAATTGTATATCATTAATATCAAAATCACTACCAGAACCTGCACCAATTGTATAAATCATTGTATTAATTTCTTCATTCTTAATAATTTCTTCAAATTTAGCTTTTTCTGTATTTAATACTTTACCTCTTAAAGGTAAAATAGCTTGAAATCTTCTATCTCTTCCTTGTTTTGCAGAGCCTCCAGCTGAATCTCCTTCAACTAAAAATAATTCATTCTTTGTTCTATCTTTACCACTAGCTGGTACAAATTTACCAGATAATGCTCTATCTTTATTATTTTTATTTTTTCCTTTTCTTACTTCTTCTCTAGCTTTTCTTGCCGCTTCTCTTGCTAATCTACTCTTCATAGATTTATCAATTATATCTGTTGCTATTGTTTTGTTTTCTTCTAAAAAGAAAGTTATTTTATCGGATACTATTGATTCTACTACTGTTCTAGCCACTGGTGTTCCTAATTTTGATTTTGTTTGTCCCTCAAATTGAAGTAAATTTTCTGGTATTTTTAGAGAAATAATAGCAGTTAATCCTTCTCTAACATCGCTACCATCAAATGATGTGTCTTTCTTTAAAAAATTATTTTTTCGAGCATAATCATTAAATGCTTTAGTTATAGCTGTTCTAAAACCTACTTCATGAGTACCACCATCAGTTGTTTTAACATTATTTACAAAAGAAATAATATCTTCATTATAACTATCTGTATATTGAAGTGCTATATCTACTTCAATATTATCTTTTTTACCATTAAAACTTAATACCTTATGTAATGGCAATTTATTCTCATTCATCATTTCTACGAAAGAAATTAAACCATCATCATAATGAAAAATTGTATCTTTTTTATCTTCTAAATCTACTACTTCAATAGTAACACCTTTAATTAAAAAAGCACTTTCTTGCATTCTTTCTACTATTGTTGTATATGAAAAATTTATAGTTGAAAAAACTTCTGGATCTGGTAAAAATCTAACTGTTGTACCAGTTTTATTGGTACTTCCAATTTTCTTTAATGGAACTTCTACTCTACCACCATTTGAAAATTTAATATAATATTCATAACCATCTCTTTTGATGTTTACTTCCATCCATTTTGATAATGCATTAACAACTGAAGCTCCTACTCCATGTAATCCTCCTGATACTTTATAACCTTCAGATTCAAATTTACCTCCAGCATGAAGTACAGTGAAAATTACTTCAGGGGTAGATTTACCAGAAGAATGCATTCCTACCGGAAGTCCTCTTCCATGGTCTTCTATACTAATTGATTTATCTTCATGTAATATAATCTTAATACGATCACCAAAGCCATTTATTACTTCATCTATTGAATTATCTACTATTTCCCATACCAAATGATGTAAACCTCTTTTATCTGTAGAACCTATATACATACCAGGTCTTTTTCTAACAGCATCTAATCCTTCTAAAATTTTAATACTACTTTCATCATATTTGAGTGCCATTACTATCATCTCCATAATAATTATAACAAAATTCCTTTTATTTTAAAAGAAAAAGTGTAAAGTTACACTTCTTTGTTTCCATCTTCTAAAAGGTTTTTATCTACCCTATTAATTGATTCAAATCTCTTAGTAATTTTATCTGTAGTTGTATGTATATCTTCAACTTCTTTACTGACTGAATCAATACTTCTTGATAATTTATCCCATCTATCTTTATATCTTGTAAATTCAATTCCTAATTTATTTAATTCTTCATGAATAATACTTGTATATTTATCTCTTTCAATGTTTTTTAGAATCATTTCTATAACAGTAAGAGTAGAAATTAAAGTAGTAGGACTACATAACCATACATGCTTTTTATATGAATAATCTATTAAATCCGGATGATAAGCATTGATCTCTGCAAAAATAGCTTCAGCAGGTAAAAACATTATTGCTTGATCAGTAGTCACAGCATTAATAATATATTTATCATGAATTGCATCTATATGTTTCTTTACATCTGATTTAAACATTTTTTCATACTTTTCTCTTTCAATTGCACTTATTTTTTTATCAACCATTAAACGATAATTTTCTAATGGGAATTTACTATCAATAGCAATTGTTCCTAGTGGTTCTGGTGCAAATAGAATTGAATCTGCTATAAAACCATTTGGTAATGTATATTGAAGTTTATATATATTATCATTTGCTTCACCAAAAACAGAAGCAAGAATATGTTTTAAATTAACTTCTCCAAAAATTCCTCTTGTCTTTTTATCAGTTAAAATTCCTTGAAGTGAAACTATATCATTAGATAAACTATCTATTTTTTTCTGTGCTTCATCGATTTTTGATAATCTTTCTAAAACATTCATAAATGTTTTATTTGTTTTTTCAAAGTTTTGATCAAGTCTTTCATTTACTTTTTCATTTATTTCTAATAATCTTCTTTCGTTTTTTTCACTTAAATCACTAAAATCTTTATTTAGTGATAATTTTAATTCTCCTAGTTCTTTTGTTATATTAACTTCAAGTTTTCCCAATCTTTCAGTAATATTTGCTTCGTTTATGTTTTTTGTTACTGATATTATTACTAATACAAGTATTACAACAAGTATACCTATTATTACATAATCCATAATCTTACTCCTCTACTTTAAATATTTTTTCAATTATTTTACTAATCAAATAAGCAATTAGTACTAATCCTAACATTTTTAACAATACAATTGGATCTTTAAATCCTTCTAATAAATTTTCTCCAACATAACCCCAAAAATAAACAATTGACAATTTTCCAATTGCTAGAGCTACAAAATATTTTTTCCAACTTATATGAGATAAACCTGCTGCTATATTTACAATAAAAGCTGGTGTAAATGGCATTGCTATTAATACTACTAAAGCATTAAAATCTATATTGGAAATTTTATTCATAAACTTTTCTACTGCTATTTTTGTCTTTTCCTTAAACATTTTATAAAAAAGATTTTTTAAAAGATATCTAAATAATGTAAAAGATAACATACATCCAGTTATTGTAGCAAACCAAGAAATAATAAATCCCATTATATTACCGTAAGCAGTAACATTAAATCCAATAAAAACTGCTAATGGCATCATAGGAAAAATAGATTCTAATATAACTAGAAAAAATCCTCCAATAGGACCAGTTGATTCTAAATAACTAGTAATTGCATTAATAAATTGTTGTAATTTATCTACTATCATAATAATCTCCTATAGTTATTATAATACAAAAATAGATAAATTAAAATAACATTATTTGACAAAATAAAAAGGTTTAATAAAACCTTTACTTTGTTATATATTCGTTATATCCTCCTAATATATTTACAGTTTTATAACCTTTTTTAGATAATTGATCACATACCTTACCACTTATCATCCCTGAAGCACAATATATATAATATGTTTGATCCTTATTTAAATAATTTTCTGGTATTTTTAATAGAAAATTCATAGGAATATTTTTTGCAGTAGGAATAGCTCCTAATCTATATAAATAATTATCTCTTATATCAATAATACTAATTTTACCAATATGTTTTTTAATCTCTGTAGCAGTTAAACTTGTATACATAAGATTAACCTCCTTGTATATTATATGATAATAAAAAAAACAGGTAATTTGATTTACCTATTTATCTTTTTTATTCATTAAAGAAGTCATCAAAGAATTGGTCTTCAGTTGTTAAATCTTTCTTTTCTTCATTTGTTTTTAAGTTTTGTTGTTCCTTCTTTTTCTTTTCTTCTTCTGCCTTTTCTTCAGCTTCAAGTTCTGCAATCTTTTGATCTATTTTTTTAACCAAATCATCTACATTGAAAGATTCCTTTGTTGTATCTGAATTAGGATTAAAATTAGGAGTATTCTCAAATGGATTTGTATTTAATCCCGCAAATGGATTAACACTTTCACTTCCAATTGGAGATGCAGTACTATCCATCATATCCATAAATTTATTTTTTCTTTTTTCTTTAACAAAATCTCTTAAATCAAATACCTCAATTGGTTGTTTTTCTCTTTTTACAAAGTCTTCAGCTTTATAATTTGGAATATTCCAATTTGTTTTATGATCAGGATATAATTTTGTTTTATAAGGTCTATTTCTAGTTCTAATTACAATTGCTTGATATTCTTTCATAAGTTGTAGCTCTGCTACTGTTATCAAAGGTCTTGTTTCTTCTCTTTCTTTATCGCCTTTTCCAACTTTTACTTTCTTTTCACCACATAATTTTGATATTTCTTCCAAAGCACTAAGTTCAGTTGTTAATAGATATAATAAATTATTACAGTTACTTCTAAGAGTTTGAGCTACTTCTTTATTATAAGTTGCTTCCAGTCCTGCAAAGTTTTGAATAATCATTGTAAATCTTATTCTTCTAGAACGAGCTGCAGTAATCATAGTTGTAACATCTTTTAGTGGTGGCATATTTTGAAACTCATCAAGAATAAAATTTGTTCTTATTGGAAGTTCACCATTTTCTTGTTCTTGAGCTACACCAATTAAAGTTTCGTAACATTGTTTTACAAATATAGTAGCAAGTGCATGATAAGTCTTCTTTTCATCTTGAATTATCATAAATACTGCTGTTTTTTCTTTTCCTATAGAAAACATATCAAAATCACTTGAAGATAGCATTTCACTTAGATTTTCCCTTGAAGCAAATAATCTAATCTTTTGTTTAAATGTTGATAAAATACTTGCTTTAGTTTCTTCAGCAGCCATAACTGTTCCTGAAGCACAAGTATATGCTGCACTAGCAGGATCTTTATCATTAAAATACTCTTTAATATAAGTACTTCTACCACCAAATCTTTCTTCACCAACTGATGTCATAACTGAAATACTATTTATATTAACTTGATTTTCTTCGGCATCTTCAAATAAACCTAGTGCTAAAGCAGAAAAGTAATCTGCTGAAGATTTTTCCCAAAAGGCATCCTTTTGTCCACCTTCTTCATAAAGAATATTGCTAGCAACATCATCTAAGAGTTCCATTGCTTTATCAGTATCACCACTTTTATATAATTTATATGGTAATGTTAATGGATTCCAAGTATTGCCTCTTTGAGGATCGCGGAAATTTAAAACAACTATTTTATATCCAAGAGCTTTTAATAAACCTGCTGTTCCTTTATATATTTCAGCCTTTGGATCGGTTATAATCATTGATTCGCCATGTCTAGCTAACATTTTCACTAATGGAAAAACAACACCTTGGGTTTTACCAGATCCAGTAGACCCAATTACTAAACTATGACTGTTTGCATCATCCAACCAAATTTCTTTACCATTATTCCAAATAGGAAATCCTGCATATTCATATTTTTCTTCTGGAATAAATATTTTCTTTAAAGATTTTCTTTCTTCTTTATCAGTAGCCCATCTAGAATATCCTTTTCCTTCTTTTCCGCTGGCACTGAAACCAAATCCAGAATCTCTATCAAAAAAATATGATGAAACACTTATAAAAAGAAATACAAGAGCAGCTATATAAAATACTATTGTTGCAAGTAAATATTCAGGTAAAAATGCTGGAAAAGGATTTAATCCTGCAAAAACACCTTCTACTGCTAAACTATGTATATTTAATATTGCAATACATACAACATATAATAGTATAATTGCAAATAATCCAAATATAATCCAATCTTGTAAATCTGCTTTAAACTTAAGTTTCATATAATTACCTCCTAGCTATTTTATAATCCTCCACCACTACCAAATGATTCTAATTCTTCTGGTGTAACAACTACATTGATTTGCATTCTTCTAGAACCACACACAAATAATGCTTCTCCTTGACCATACCTTTTTATACTTTCTTTTTCATTATCATTTAAATCTATTAATAAACCTAAATCATCAGTTGCTTGTTTTCTAAGTCCCATAACTAGATAATATGAAGCATTATCAAATATTGCTTTACCTTGTGTTATTACTGCTTGTGGAGTAAAATCACTTGGTTGTTGTGTAATTATAATATTACCAGTGTTATACTTACGAGCTCTTCTTTGAATTTGTGCTAAGAAATCAGCACCTAATACATTACCACCAGATAATAGTACATGAGCTTCATCTACCATTAATACTGTGTTTACACTTGAATCTAAACATTGACTCCAAGCAAATTTTAAAACATTAAAGAATAATGCATTTCTTATATTTACATCTGAATTCATTAATTCTTTTATATTAAATACTATAAAATTACTTTTTGGTGCAATTGTTGTATGTCCATTAAAATAAAATTTAAGTTCATTAGTTAAAGGTCTAATTTTTAATTCAAGTCTTTCCATGATATCTCTTTCATGAGTCATATCAGTCATTGAAATTAATTTACCTTTTATTGTAGCATAAACATCATCAAAAGTTGGATATTGATTTGATTTTAATACTGAAAAATCCGTATTAAAATCTATACCAAATCTTTTATATGTTTCTTGTACTAATTCTATAAATAAATTCAATATATCTTCTGTTATAGATGGATCATAATACTTCATAAATGCTTTTAAAAATTGTAAAGTTTTTGTAAGTACTGTATAACCTAATCCTTCTTTTATTTCTTCTTCATCAGCATCTACTAATACTTCAAGTGGATTAATTAATCCAAATTCTCCACCTTTTCCTAAATCAATAGTATCTCCCTTAAATGTTTGTACCATGTCAAACAATTCATTTTCAGGGTCGATACAAACTACTTTATATCCATTTCTTAATGAAGTTCTTAAAAGTAGTTTAGCCGCTGTAGATTTACCACTACCAGAAGTACCTAATATAATCATATTAGCATTATTCCTATTATGTTCTTTTCTCGTTTGATATAAGAATTGATTAAACATAACAACACCACCAGAAAAATCTGTACCAAGTAAGCAAGATGGTCCTGGATCTTTAATACTATCGAATATATAAGGATACATAGCTGCCATAGTTGGAGAAGGAATAATTGTTCCTATTCTTTCTTCAACATCTTGTTTTGGAAAAGTTGGTATTATTGATTTAAATACTTTTTCTTGTTCAAAACGAAGTGGTACAGCTCTTAATCCCATTGCAGTTAAATAGTTTTTAACTGTTAATTTACGAGTTTCTAATTCTTCAAATGTTTCTGCAACTAAAACGATATGCATTTGGAAATCAAATATTTTTGATTGAGCAGTTGCTAATTGTGAAACAAAAGCTTCCAGAGTATCATAATCTTGTCTAATTCTTTCTTGATTAGTTTTATCTTTTTCTTCTTGATATCTCATTCTTAAATTTGCGAGTTCTTTATTTAACATTTTTGACAACATTGAAAATGGTACCGGAATATGCTTAATAACTACTTTTACCCCTGGCATATTAGTAATATTTGCAATATATCCAACTGATATACTTCTTGGATATGATACAACTGATAATATAGTCATATATCTATCACTAACAACAATATGAGAAGAATTACTAAAATCTAACCCTTTTGGTGCTACTTTACTCTTTGTACTCATAATGGCATCACCGTCCCTGTCTCATAGTTTCTACCAGCATTAAAAAAATTATCTAAAACCATATACAAATCATCATTAGAAGTTTGACTAGCAATAAGTCCAGCACCTGCTAAACCATTTATCATATTTCTAATTTTCTTTTGTAAAAGATCCATATTTTTTTCTTTAAATAAAATATAATATTCAGTATCAACAACATTGTTATTAGTAAAATAATCTCCTTTTTCAATATCTTGATTTATTATTTTTCTAATAACAGGATCTTGTGTCCTATTATATAATAATTGTAATTCTGCTTCATACATGGTAATATCTACTGGTCTATCTGCAATAATTAACCAAAATTCATAATCAAGAGTATTATAAAAATTCATTAATCCTACAAGAGTATTATCCATACTTGATCTATCTAGTATAAAGATATTTTTAGGTCTTATTTTTACACCAGTAACCATTTCATTTGTATCATTATAAATGATTCCATTACTTACTTTCTTAATATTAATCCAATTTTCTGTATACTTTGGATTTTTTTCTACTGCTTTTGGTAACACTTTTCTTGCATTAGATGTTGCAGGATTAGTAGAATTTGTATTCATTCCTGCATTATTTGCTGTAGAATTACCTAAACTAGGATTAATACTTGCATTATTAACTTGACCAGTATTTACACTTGTATTATTCATCTGATTGTTCATACTTATAGCACCAACCTCTCCATACATATTTTCTTCTATTCTTATAATAATTTAATATTTCTATTAATAATGTTCTAACATTATGATAATTAGGAATTGGAAACACAAGTGCTCCAGCAGTTACAATAGGAAGTAATGTAACAATTACTGCCCACATTTCTGTAACTGGTAATATCATAAGTAAAACAAATGAAACTACTGTACCAACTGAGAAGATAATTAAATCTGTCTTTTTAAAGAAGCCAAATATAAGAGCACTTCTCTTACTATTAGCTGGCACTAAATATGTTTGATCTATCATTTAATATCACACCCTTTTTATTAAACATTTTCACTAACATAACCTGATTTATTATGTTTTTTAGCTGTACTTAGTTTACTAACAGCATCTGTTCTAGAAGTAGTTGAACTAACTCCTGATTTTCCAGCAGCCGTATATCTTTCTGAATTGTCAACATTTTTAGATAATTCGGTTATATTTGAATCAAAGGCATCAGCTGTTCCATTTGCAACATTTTTTTGTGCATTAAATAGTATACTTCCTTTTTCTGTATCGACTTCTCTACCCCATGCCTCTCTAATCATTGCAAGTTTTCCGCCTTCATCTACACTGTTCCATTTAGAATCATTTGTATTAACACCAAATGAACTTGCTGCATTAATTTTTGCTGTATTGTCTCCACTTGCCAATAATTTATCCATTTCTTCATATCGCTTATCTTTTGAATATAGAGCTCCAGTTAATGCTGCATCTAATGATTTGTATGCATCACCAGCACCTTTTGCTGCTTGAGCTTTATCAGCATCAGTTTTCATGAAAGGTATTCCTGATTTAAAAGCATCTTTTTGCGCATCCCACCATGTTTGTCCACTATTTCGTCTTTCTAATCCAGCTTTATTATAATCTCGTTTTTTCTTACTTATATTTGAAAAATTCCAATTTGCTCCACCTGTTAAACCTGATCCAGCTGTACCTAAAGCTTGTCCAAGTGTACCACCATGAGCTAAAACAGATCCAGCTCCTATCGCACCAACTGCTGCTCCTACTCCAAATCCTAATCCTGATCTTACTAAACCAAATGAATCTTTAAATGATCCAGCCATATTTTCAATACCAAATATTTTTGATAAGAAATCAGGAGCAAGTTTAATAAATAATAATGAACCTGCAACTACCATAATTCTATATATTCCTGTTAAATAATTACTTTCTAATAATTTCATCATAAATACTGGTACTACTAAAACTGCAAATAATTTAAAGAATAAATCTATGTATGTTCCGATATACTGTTTTAACCACGAATTAAATATTTTATCTTCTGGATTCATATAAGAAGTAAATGCTATTGGTGCAATAATTTGTAAGAATACTAATTTTAAATTTCTTATTACTATTTCAACAAAAATTACTAGCATTAATACAATAACTGCCACCCCAACAATAAGTCCCATTATCCAATCCATTGAATAAACATATTGTTTATCACCGACCGTTATAGGTTCTTCATCTTCAATTTTTTTTGCCCACTCTTCAGTTACGGTAGGATCAGATAAAAATGCTTCATTTAACTCTGTTGATGGAGTAACAAAAGACTGTAAAATTTTTGTAGCAAAAGTGTAGCCTGCTTCTGTAATTTCACCTTCATATGAATCAGCACCTCCACTTGTTGGATTTTCTCCATCCAACAAATAACCATTTTGAGATGCAATTTTATTTATGCAAGCAGTAAATTCACTTATTGTTGCTGAACCACATATTAATTCACCATTATCTGTCTCTGTGTATTTTTTTAGCCCTAGTGTGCCAGTTGTATGGCATTCAGTTCCACTACAACTTACATTACTCAAAGATCCAGGACATTTTCCTTTTTCAATTATAGCAGATTCCGTATCAGTAACATTTGATGAATATCTAACCTCATTGCTTATAGCAATAGGGAAAAATGTATAGCCACTAACTGTTCTTTTTGCTGTCGAATCAACTCTTATCTTAGTAGTTGCACTATTATAATCACTATTCTTAATAGTAATTCCACCATTACCTGTTGTTGAATAAACTTTTAAATGTGCAAATTTTTTAATATTAACTTTTTCTTCAGTATGCTCCACATTATTTTCGACACTAGATATGGTTTCATACTCTTTATATCCATAGTAACATTCTCTAGAAAATTTTTTTCCACTTGTTCCTTCACCTATGTATTTATAAATTAAAAGATATTGATTAGACAAAGTATCAGTATTAAGTATTGAAATTTCACTTATAGTATTTTCTTCATTTTTATTATTAGCAGTGTTTACAGTATCTCTTGATGATGCAATTGAATAACAATAATTTGTAACACTATTACTACAAGGTACAAAACTAAATCCTTCTTTTCCAGCAGTTTCAACATCAAAGTCTGCTTTTGCTCTTTTTTTAAACCAAGCTTCAACATCACTTTTGTTACATCCAATTAACGGATCTACAAGTGAAAAAGATAAGCAGTCATTTGAAGCCCCACAGCCATCAGTTCTAATGTTAAAATTACTCATTGAACTTAGATTACAGTCCGATGTAGCTGCTTTAACTTGTGGTATTAATATATTAGTCGTATTAGTTTTAAATTCTTCTATTTTTAATTGTTTTAATAAATCATCAGTAGTTGATGTATTATATGATGTATCAGTAGTTTCAATTATGTTATATAATATTCCATCCTTATCTAATAAAATATATTGTAATTCATTTAATTTTTCAAATATGAATGTTCCACTAATTAATAAAACAATGGATATAATAATATGACTAATTAACTGTCCACCACCAATTTTTTTATCTTCAACTTTGTCTGGATCAATTAAATAATTTAATAATGAAATAAATAATCTAAACATCATAAAAACACCGACTAATACATAAATATTGTCAATCGCATTACCAAGTGTTTCTGCTAATGAGCTATTATTGAAAAAATCAACTATTGTTAATAACTTCCCATAAATATCTGCAACAGTTCTGAATAAACCAGCAACTATTTTAGTTAAAAGTTTACCAGCTCCTAACAATGAACAAATTTGCATATTATTTCACCTCTATTTTCTAACCAAGACCACAAGTAGATAATCCTTGACCCATTAAATCAAGTATTAAATTTACAATAGTAGGAACAAACATAATTATTACTCCTATTATTAATCTTTTAATTGCTGCTGCTTGTGCTTTTTTTATATCATCATCTTTTTGTGCTGCAACAGCTTGAACAAAATCTTTTATTATTAATATAAGTACTAAAGATGGTGTAGCAACTCTAATTGCTACAAATATATATTGTAAAAATTTACTTTGCTCAGCACTTAATATTGAGCAATCATCTAATACAAACAAATTGCTTTGTGCTAATACTATTTCACTACTACAAATAAAAAACATTAAAGAAATCATTAAAGTTAAAATAATATTCATTTTTTTATTTCTTTTCATCTTATATCACCCTTACATTACTAACTAAATTATATCAAAGAAAAATATAAATAACAACATTTATTATTTATATTTTGTTAACTTTTTTAGATTTGTTTTTAATATTTAATAATATTAAGATGCCGCTTGCAATTAGTACTACTACTAAAATTATTAATATTAAGGTAGATTTTTTTTCTTTTTGTTCACTTGCTGTCATTGTTGTATCCATTTTTATAGAAATATCTATTGGTTCATCTTTATCATATTTCCATATATAAACACTTTTATTATTTTCTTTTTCAATAGAATGAGCATTATTACTTATAACAGAATAATCTGGAATTATTCTTATTTCTATTGAATCAAGTTTAGAAACATAATTTTCTCTTAATTTTGAAATATTAATTGATAAAATATCATTATCATAAGTAATATCTTTAGTTTCACTTAATTTTGATAAAATAGATAATTTAAGAAAAGTATCAAAATCAAAATGTTCCGCTAGACAAGACATATTGTAATTATCATTTAAAATTTTACTATCATATTCGTAATAATTATCAATATTATAATATTCTGACTCTTCTGGAGTTAACAAAATTGTGTTTTTTTCAATCTCAGAGCCAAGATTTTGTATATACTCATCTACATATGCAACATAATCTTCACCTTCATTATTTTTGTTTAAAATAGAAGTGACTGTATCAACTGCCTCTAATATATTTAAGTTTTCATTAAATTTATTATCTGTTTCTATAGTTAATTTATACTTTGCAGTACATCCAGAAACAAAAACAATCATTATAACTAAAAATATTATTTTTATTTTATTAGTTTTAATAAAATCACTCCCTCTTTATTTATTTCCAAACTGAATATGCATCAGTCATTTGACTCATCACGAAATCAGCATCCCAATAATGTGATAAGCTTTCATTGTTTGGATCTACTACACGGAATTGATTTCCGTTTACTCCTGCTAAAACCATATAATGAGAACCACTCGTAAAAGTACCTTTTCCTACTAAAATAAGAACTAATTTTCCACTTGCTAAAGCTTCGCTTATTGCGGATTTATTTGCCCCTATATGAGAAGATTCTAAGCCAAATCTAGATTTCACTTCTCCTCTTGATAGCATTAATCTAGGATTTGATCCATTTCCCCAACAAAAATCAGAACTTATTGGGCAAAATGTTTTAACCATATAAGGCGGATCATAATCTTGTTGTAAATATGTTGAAACTATAATGGCTAGTGAAGTGACACCACATCCTGCTTTTGCTATACTAGTTCCAAAAACTGCATTATATTCTGGATACCATTTTTGATTATAGTATTTAATTCCGTCCATATCAAATGAAGAAGTTGTATCTGTAATTCCTGCACAATCTTGAAGATAAACATAGCACTTAAATGTATAATAACTTGAATAGTTACTACTATAGCCATTATCATTTGTTCTAATTGTTTCAACATCAGTAAAAGTTTTATTTGCAAAACCAAAACTGCCACTTGCATTCCAACCATGACTCATAGTTATTGAGCCATTATCCATGCTTTCAATTACACCGACATGACCGGGTTTTCCGTTACTTGTTCCTCCTGGTGTATTGGACATATCCCACACTATAACAGCACCTGGTTGAGGTGAATATAAATCATAGGAAATCGTATACTTATCAGAATAATAATCACAAAATTGATTCGCATTAGGAAAAGAAGTGATTTTTTCACCTGTTATTTCACCCATTCTGCCAGCAGCATACCACACACATTGATATGTAGGGTTACTCCAACTCCACCATGAATCAGCTGTTGTTGGTCTAGTCGTTCTCATATCTGGTAGTATACCTGTACAGCTACTGCAGTAACTATTTATTCCTGTTTCTCTATCCATTGTTTCTGGCAAACTATTGCATTCATTTTCATCTATATATTCTACTTTTGCTAACTTCATTCTAGTTTCAGATAATTTTTTTACATTGTTTTCTGACAATATTGTTTCATCAAATGAATCTAGTTTTACTTTACATTCTGATTTGGGATTTTCATATCCAAAATATTTATTTAATGAAACAGCAACTTCGTTTTTAAATACTTCAATTCTTATTGGCTCCGAACCCATTGTAGCTAAAGTTGTTTCTTTTACTACAGCATCATTAATATTTACATCTTTATAAATTGCTCCTAAATGAGAATATTTAGTTTTATAACTTGTTTGATCATATTTATATTCTCCGTTTATATTATGATCTATTATTACAAATTTTCCATCTGTTTCATTTTCACCTATTTCAACAATTGTACCTGGTTGTACAGCATAAACTTTTGTACCTGCTGATGCTGTTAAATCTACTCCATAATTATATTTAAATTCATAATTATCCGTATTAGTACCTTCATAATATAATCCTTCTCCTCTTGCAACTGTCCAAGCATCATCCGGTAAAGGATCTAACATAGTACATATAAAGTTTTCTGTTATGTTATGTAAAACAACATGTGTTCCAGAAGTTACTGTTAAAATCCCTATTAAAACTATTAGAAGTATTGCCACAAAAAATCCAATGGCAATAATTTTTATTTTTACTACAACAGGTAAATTCTTCCAACCTTTTTTTGCTGCAGCCCCAGCTGCATCTTTACCCTTCTTTTTTTTAAATCTATCTCTTAATCCTCTTAGACCACCTTGTTTTTTATCTTCACCCGAAGTTAATCCATCTTTCTTATGTAATCCGCCTATATCAGATTTTTTATTATTTGCATTATCTTTTTTATCTAAACCTTTTTTATCTTTATCTAAACCTTTTTTATCTTTATCTAAACCTTTTTTATTATCTGAATTATTTTCACCAGAAGGCATTCCATTTGGATTTTGTTCAGCTCCAGCAGGAGGTACTTGATTATTCTTATTTTCAGGTATAATATCTTTTTTATCATTATCTAATTGCTGATTAGAACTTTTTAGTCCACTATTAAAACCTTGTTTTAAACCAGAACCAAAATTCTTTGCCATATTGCCAGCTTTTGAGCCAAGATTTTCAACTTGTTGTTCTACCTCTTGATTCTCATCTGAAACATTATATTCCTCATCCATGTTATCACCTTCTTATCACAGCTAATATTTTCTAATTATCATTTTATCAATTAACAAAAAAAAAGTAAATAGCATTAACTATTTACTATATTATATTTTTATTGTTTTCCCCAAGCTGCTCCTGCTGCAGATGCACATTCAGCTGAATTTGGTCTAGTAGAACATAACCAACAAATCTTTGATTCATCATCAGATCCTAAATTTTGTCCAACCAAGTTAAATACTACTTGTACTAGAGTTACAACGAAGAAAATAACTACACCATAGATCAATCTCTTTATTAACATTTTTTGTGCTTCTTTTATTTCCTTTTCTTCTCCAGCCATTACAGCTTTTCCTAAATCCAACATTGCTAAAACAATAATAATTATAGGTATTACTATTTTTATAATATTAATTAACTTTCCAACTAATTGCCAAATATTTGCAGAATCCGTACAAAAATTTAATACTTCTAACATGATATTACCTCGCTTTCTACCTTAATCTTACATAAATTTATGTTTTTTGTCAATATAAAATATATTATTTACAATTACTTTTCATATTATTCTTTTCTCTTAATTCTTGTTCTTCATCACTTTTATTTAAAAGATATATTATTACAGTTCCAAGAACTAAAATTATTATTATTTTTATTACATTAGCTAAAACCATTTCTTTTTCTGTTACTGGTTCTTCTTCAATTTCTTTAGCTGTTGTTTCAAATAGTTCTTCAGTTACAGTATCATTAATAGTTTCTTCTGCATTAACTATTCTTTCTATTTGTGTTTCTTCTTTTATTTCCTCAATAATAGGCTTTGCAAATATATTAGTTATATTATTTAATTTATTAATATTATAATTATCAAAAATAGAAGTGGCATTTAATATATTAAAAATTGTTTGATTGAAGTTTACATTTTCATTATTATTAAAAATTATAGTAATAAGTAAATCACCATCTTGATAATCTTCAAAGCCAACTACTTTTTTAGGATTATTTATATTATCTATATTAATACCATTTTTTACAGTAGTATAACTGTTAAAAATTAAATCTTCACTAAAATCAATATCAAACTGAAATCCTTTTACATTTCCATCTGTTTCTAAATATATATTGTAATATATTAAATTGTTTTGTTCTACTCTATCAACAATAAAATTAGATTTTGTTGTTGTACCAGTTGCTGATAAATTTAATATATTTTTTTCTAATAAAACTAAATCGCTAATATTAATTAGACCATCATCATTAATATCATATCTATCTAATTGCTCTTCTGTAGAATTTGTAATAGTCAGTAAATTATTATTAAATGCAATTATATCATCACTATCTACTTTTCCATTATTATCAATATCTCCTTTAATAATAATATTATAGGTTTTTAATAAATTATTATCTCTATCTTTCAATATTAATTCAGTTGTATTAGTTACATAGCTACTTGATTCATTAATATTATAATTAAATCCATAATCAATATTATTATTTAAATCTAGTATTTCTAATTGCCCTAATATTCCATTTAATAAAATATAATCACTTCTTACTTGTAAATCATAGGTTGCGGTATTTTTTAATGATAATGGATAAAAAGCTAATTTTGCTGCAATAATTTTGTCTTTTGTTTCATCACTTAATTCACTATTGGATAAAAAGTTCATCAACAAATCAATCGTATCTTCATCTTCTGATTTTAATAATTCAACTAAATTATCTATATGATCTAATACTTTAGTACTATTTAAGTATTCTCTATAAGTTTCAATGTTAGTTTTTAATGTATTGATTATTGTTTCATCACTTTGTTTCCTTGCTAAATAAGTATTAATATCACTAATTAATGTATTATAATCTGTTTCTAAACTAATTATGTTGTTGTAGCAATCAATTAAAGTTGTATCTAAACTATTTGAATAATTACTATAATTATCATTTTTATAATCATTAATATCACTAAACCAATTAGTTAAACAAGTATTAGATGCAATATATTCATTTTCTAAATTACTTATATCTAAATCTAAACCTAATTGAATATAATCATTATTTTGTAACCAAAATTCATTGATAGTATCAATAATATTATCATTTATTGTATCAATTGTATCATTCTTAGTTGTAAGATTATCAATTGTAATACCTATCTTTTCTTCTTCCAAATCTTGCTTTGCTTCATCTATTAAACTATAAATACTAATATTATTAATAAGCATATTAGGAACATTTTGCAATAATAATTCATCAGTTTCATAGGTTTCAATATTTGTTCTTTGGGTATCTATAATTGAAATATAATTATTAATTTTAGTTATAACTGCATTATAATTTGTTTGATTATCAGTCATTAATTGATTGTAATTACTATCTATACTATTTATAGAATTATAACTAGTTTGTAAATAGTAAGAAATTAATGAGTTTTCTATTTCTGTTTTTGTTAATAAAACAATTTCTGTTGGTGTGCCTGAAACACTCTTTATATACTTAATATCACTAATATTATTTACATCAATAGTTGTTGTATCATTAGGCATATTAGATGTATATTCTAATTCTTTACTTGGAAAAGAATTAGTAATTAATGAACTTAATAATATTCCAGAATCTAATATTGATAAATTACTATTATAAGAATCATCTAAAATATCTAATTGATTTTTTATATTAATAACTGATTCCTTATAAGCATTATTAGTTAAATATAATGGATCTAATTCTGATAAATTTATTTTATTTTTTACACTATCAACTTTGCTTTTTATTTCTTCACTATAATTATATACTTCTCCAGTAGTTAAAGCATTTACTATTGGAAGAGATATTCCTACAAAAAAATTACCTAATATCAAAAGTAACATAAAAATAGAACTTAAAAGTCTATGATTTTTTTTCACCTAAAATACTCCCTTCAATTTTAATAATTATTACTATCTTCTATTTCATTATAAATAAAAAGTATAAAATATTCAATTATTTTACACTTATTTACACTTTCTTATAATATAATTATTTTCTTTTGTTCTTGTTAACAATATAGTTAATTACTATTCCTGCACTTGCAACAACTATTCCAAAAGGCCCCAGTACAAATGATAAACCTGCTCCAAGTAATGCTGCACCCGCTAGTTTGAACCATGCTTTTTTATTTAACATGAAATTTTGTTTCTTATTGGTAATCTTTTTATAATCTTGTTCTTCATTTTCAATAATATTGTATTTTTCATTGAATAAAATTTTATCATAATATACCTTATCTTCATCTGTTAAACGATCTCGTTTTGTTGCTTGTATACTTATCATATATTCAATTGCATTTTTTATTCTTGTTTTTTGTTCTTCATTGAGTGAAATTTTACCTTGGTTATAATTTATTAAAACTCTATTATAAATATAACAATTTTGAAGTTCTATGTGAAAAGATTTAAATTCTTCATTTTCTAACAATTCCAATAAAGACTTTTTACTACCATCAGGATTATAAATATTTAAATAATATTTTTTTCTTCTAATATTTCTGGATTTTCTTTAATTTGTTTATCAAGTTCTTTAATAAATGTATTTATATCATAATTTATATAATTTTTAATCATCTCATGCTTTGTTTCTATGAATTTGCTATCAATTATATCTAACATTTCTTTATCGTTTTTAAATAATTCTTTTATTTTATTAATTGCATATAAATCAGCTTCAATTTCTTCTATAAAATTATCATGATTTAAAAGATAATAATCTCTATCTTGTCTAGATTCTATCCAAGTATATGGATTAAAATTATTATTTTCATTTCTATCATAGCTTTCTTTCATATGATAATATTCATGAAAAGTAGTTTTTAATAATTTAATAATTTGGATTCTTATATCATAGGGATACAATATACTATAAAGATGATCACTGCATATTAAAATTGAATTTGTTTGAGGATCATATTGTCCTGTCATTGTTTGATATTTTTTATAAGATGGAACAAAAGATTTTATTAAATTATAATTTCCTTTATTATTTTGCTTATAATATTCTATAAAACTGAAACAATTAATTTGCTCTTCAGATAATGCTATATTATCTTCAACTGCTTGATTTAATAGAATCTTCTTTACTAAATCAGCCATTTCAATTTTAGTGATTTTTCCTTTAGCAAAATATTTATATAATTGTTCTTGTATTTCTTCCATCATATTTTACCTCACTTTATTACTTTAATTATAAGATTTGGTTGTTTTATTTGAAACCAAACTATTCTATAATAATTATTTATATCTATATCTATATTTTTACCATATAAAGTACATAATAAAGTACCTTTTTTTATATAATCTCCTACATTTTTATTAAGAATAACACCAGCATTATAATCAATGGAATCTTCTTTATTAATTCTTCCTGCTCCAAGTTTCATACAAATCTTACCCATTTCTAAAGCATCAATACTTTTTATATAACCTTGTTTTTTAGAAAAAACTTCAATACCTTTTGATAATTGTAAATGATTTAAATTACCAGATTGATAATTAACAAATTCTAAAAACTTATTATATGCAGAACCATTTTCTAATACTTCTAATACTTGTTTTTTAGCAAAGTCTAACTTAATATTTTTAACCATACTTATCATTTCACTAGCCATATATATTATTAAATCATAAAAATTATTATGTATTTTATTTTGTAGCATATCAATAACTTCAATTATTTCAATAGTATTACCAATATTGTTACCTAATGGATTATCCATTTTTGTTAAAATACATCTTACTTCTCTATTATAATTTTTTCCTATTTCTATCATGATATTAGCTAATCTTGTAGCTGATTTTATATCTTTTACTAAAGCACCTTTACCAACTTTTAAATCTATTAATATTTTATTTGCTCCACTAGCAATTTTTTTACTCATAATTGAAGCTGCAATTAATCCAATACTTTCTGTTGTATTTGTTACATCCCTTAATGCATATACTTTTTTATCCATTGGACATAAATTCTTAATTTGACTAGTTATAGCAAATCCAATTTCATTTACTTGCTTAATAAACTCTTCTTCAGTTAAATTAACATTTACTCCAATGCTTTCTAATTTATCTATTGTGCCCCCAGTATGGCCTAATGCTCTACCACTCATTTTTGGCATTTTTAAACCACAAGCTGCTACAATAGGTCCAAGGATTAAAGTTGTTTTATCGCCAACTCCTCCTGTTGAATGTTTATCTATTGTAATTCCTAAGTTACTTAAATCTAATTGATCACCACTTTTTATAAATATATCTGTCAAATTAATTATTTCCTTATTACTTAAATCATTTTTGCATATTGATTTTAATAATAAAGTCATATCTTCATCTGAAATTTCATTATTTAAATAACCATTAAAAAAATAATCTAATTCTTCATAGTTTAATTCTTGATTATTATCTTTTTTTTCTATTATTTTATTTATCATACTATCACCATTTTCATTATAATAAAAAAAGAACTTTAAAACAAGTTCTTATCAATTCTATCAAATGTCCTTTTTGGATTCTCAGATAATTTTTCAAATAATTTGGGATGATTTCTTAATTCTTTAATTATTTCTATTTCTTCATTAGCCATCATTAATCCATATTCTGTCTTTGCTGAAGATACGACATATTTATCATTTCCAATTAAATATTCTAGAGAAACATTTAAAATTTTTGATAAGGAAATTAAATTTTTACTACTTGGTTTCTTTATTTCTCTTTCCCAATTACATACACTTACTTTTGAAACACCAATTAAATTTCCTAATTCTTCTTGTGAAAGTTTTCTTTCTTTTCTAACTTCTCTAATCCTTGCTCCTAAAAACATGACATCACCTCAATTTTTATAATTAACAATTTTATTATAAAAAATTAAGTTGCTAAATTTGTCGTTATTAGCCTAAAGTTTAATTTTGCTAATAATAATTTTGCAAATACAATATCACAATTATTTGGTATTTTTATTATTTGATAGAAAAGTTACTTTTTCTGCTATTACAATTGTACTATATATTTTTTTATCATCTTTTTCATAAACACTTGTTTCTATTCTTCCTTTAATGCCAATTATATCCCCTTTATTACAATATTCTGTTGTATTCTCTGCTACTCCTTTCCATAAAGTACAATCAATAAAATCAGTTTCATATTCTCCATGAACATTTTTATAACTTCTTGGTACTGCTAAAGTAATCTTGGTTACCTTATTTCCATTTTCAGTTTCATTAAGTTCTGGATTTCTTACTAATCTTCCTACTAAAACAACTTGATTTAACATAATTTCCTCCTTTCTGTTACATAGAATAATTTAAAAAATTAATCATTACAAATGAGTAATTTATGGTTTTTAAATTTTATTAAATAAAAAAAAACACTTTTTATTCTAATAAAAAGTATTTTTAAATCTTCATTATTTATCTAATATATAAGTTTCAAAGTTTTTAAAAATTTTGTTTCAACAATCCATTTAATTCTACAGCATATTCCATAGGTAATTCTTCTTTAAAACGATCTGCAAAACCAATTATAATTAATTCAATAGCTTTTTCTCTTGATAATCCTCTACTCATTAAATAAAATAATTTTTCTTCACTTATTTTTGAAACAGTTGCTTCATGTTCTATAAATGATGTTTTAGAATCACATATATTATTTTGAATTGTATCACTAGAAGATAATTCATCTAATATTAAAGTGTCACATTTTACTAATGCTTCAGAATTAGCAGCATTTTTATCTATAAATACTTTCCCTCTATAATTTGAACTACCACCATTCATTGCAATTGATTTTGATATTATATTACTCTTAGTATTCTTTCCAAGATGTATCATTTTAGCTCCAGTATCCTGCTCTTGTTTATCTTTTGCAACACTTATTGTAATACAAGTACCATTAGAATTGTCTCCTTTTAAAATACAGGCTGGATATTTCATATTTTTATATGATCCAATATTACCATCTATCCATTCCATACTACCATTTTCTTCTACTACTGCTCTTTTTGTAACAAGATTATAAACTGTACTACTCCAATTTTGAATAGTTGTATAACGACATTTACTATTCTTTCCAACATATATTTCTACCACTGCAGCATGTAAATTACTTTCACTATAATTTCTAGCAGTACAACCTTCAATATAATGTAAATCACTATTATCATCTACTATAATTAAAGTCCTCTCAAATTGTCCTAACTTTTCACTTGATATTCTAAAATAACTTTGTAATGGTCTATCTAATTTGGTATTTTTAGGAATATAAATAAAACTACCACCAGAAAATACAGCACCATTTAAAGCCACAAATTTATTTTCATCATATTTTACAATTGTTGAAAAATACTTTTTAACAAGTTCTGGATATTTTTTAAATGCTTCTTCAATGGATGTAAATATAACATTTTTATTTTTTAATTCTTCAAGCATTGAATGATATATTACTTCACTTTGATATTGTACTCCGATACCATCCATATATTTTTCTGATGATACAACTCCTAAACTACAAAATTCATCTTTTACATTTTTATTTATTTTATCCCATGAGTCACTTATATTATCAATATTACTTTCATAATATATAATATCATCAAAATTAATATTTAATGAAGGCCCAAAAGAAGGTAAATCTATATCTTTAAATTTTTCGTAACTTCTTAAACGAAAATCTAAAGCAAACTTATCTTCATTCTTTAAATTTGAAATAGTTTTTATATTTTCTTCATTTAGACCTTTTATTTGCATATTTATTACATCTTTTCTATTATTTTTTCTATAGCCTTAGTTGGCAATAATGCACAAGTTTTACGGTTTGGTTGTAAATATATTTCATCATAAACCAATAAATCTTTTAATATATCTTTATTATATTCTTCTTCATTAATCATAGCTTCATAGTTTTTCAAAAGTTCTTTTATTTCTTCTTTATTTTTACCTACGATCATCCTATTAATAATTGATGTAGCACTTGTTGATATTGCACAAGCTTCTCCATCAAAATAAATATTTTCGATAATTCCATTATTTATTTTAAAGTATATATCTAAATTATCTATACAACTTTCGTTATTTGTATTTATTTTAATATAATCTCCTACTGGAACAGTTTTATTATAGGGATGATTATAATTATCTAATATTATTTCTCTTCTTAATTCTTTATCCATTTTATATCACTTCTCTAAATATATTTTCACTATTCTTTAATACTTTAATTAGTTCATCAATTTCTTCTTTTGTATTATAAAGATAAAATGAAAGACGACAAGTATTTTTTATTCCTAATTCATCTTTTAAAATCTTTGCACAGTGGTTCCCTGCTCTGACACAAATATTATATTTGCTTAAATAAATTGCAGTATCTTGTGCAAAAACATTATCTATATTAAATAAAACTGTACTTGACTCTGTATTTTTATTATATACTTTTACATTTTTTATATCTTTTAATTTATCTAGTAAATATTGCTTTAATTCAATTTCGTGTTTGTGAATATTTTCTATTCCAATATTATTAATATAATCAATAGCTGTACCAAATCCTATAACTCCTGCAATATTTTGGGTACCTGCTTCAAGTCTAGTTGGAAGCATTTTAAATTCCATAACACCAGTAGATTCAAAAGAACTATTCATTCCTCCTCCAAAACATATAGGAATCATTTGATCTAATAAATCATATCTACCATAAAGAACACCAACACCTGTTGGCCCAAACATCTTATGAGCCGAAAATGCTAAAAAATCACAATTGAATTCTTTTACATCAGTTTTAATATGTGGAACACTTTGAGCACCATCTATCACAAAATAAATGTCTCTTTCTTTACAAAATGATCCAATTTTTTTAACATCTCTTGTATCACCAATAGTATTTGTTATATGTGCTATTGATATCACTTTTGTTTTTTTTGTAACAATTTTTTCTAAATTATCCATAGTTATAGTTAAATTTTCATCTAAAGGAATATATTTAATAACTATACCAATATCTTTTTCTAATTCTAACCAAGGTAATACATTTGATGCATGTTCTGCTTTGGTAAGAATTACTTCATCACCTTTTTTTAATTTATATTTCATAAACCCAAAAACAATCATATTTAAACTTTCTGTTGTCCCTTTTGTAAAAATTATTTCTTCATCTTTATTTGCATTAATAAATTTTCTTGTTTTTGTTCTAACACCCTCATATAGTTTATCAACTATTAAACTTAAATTATAGTCTCCTCTATGAGCATTTGCTGTATAATTTTTATAATAATCAACAATTGAATCAACAACAACTTGTGGCTTAAATGTAGTTGCACCATTATCGAAATATATTACATTATTTTCTAACATAGGAAAATCATCTCTATTCATAATTTTCACCTCCAATTATTATTTAAATCTTGCAAAATTAAATTTTTACAAGAAAAGTCTATATCCATATTACTTGTAAGAAAAGCTTTAGCTAATAGTTTTTCACTTGATTCTAAAGATAAACCTCTACTTTTTAAATAAAACAATTCTTCATTTTTAAAATGTCCGATATAAGCAGAATGATTAGCAATTATATCATTATTATCAATAAGTAAATTAGGTTTAATAGAAGAATTATTGTCATCCATTAATATAATTTTACTATCTTGAATTGTATTAACTGCAACACTATTTTTATTAGCAATACAATTAACTATAAAATCTAATTTATTATTTGTCATATTTAATCCATTAGATATTATTTTACTTGTTGTATTTTTATCATGATCAATATTAATTAAATAAGTGTTATCAGTAAAATTCAAACAAGAATACTTATAAACTAATTTACTATTTTCATTTAATTTTATATTTGTAACTAAACTGCAATCAAAAGAAAATCTATTCATTATTAAATCACTATCTTTTAATATTTCATATTTATTATTAATATTTGTATTATTATAATATTCAAATATTTTTACAGTGTTTGAGATAATAAAATTGTAATTATTTGTAGTATTCTTATATATAATGCAAATATCTTGATCTTCTAAAAATATATCTTTATCTTTTATATTTAAATCAAAAGTACTACTTATTCTATTGTTTTCTACTTTTATTGTATTCATAATATTAAACCTCACTTACTATATGAGCCTTATCTAAATACAAATTGTAACCTTCTTTATCTATTTTTGTTGCTAAAGATAAATCACCACTATCTACTATTTTGCCATCTACAAAAACATGAACATATTGTGGTTTAATAAATTGTAATATTCTAGCATAATGAGTAATTAATAATACTGAAGTATCTGGATTTCCTTTTAAATATTCATTCACATTATCACAAACCACTTTAAGACTATCTACATCTAATCCTGAATCTAATTCATCTAAAATAATAAATTTTGGTTTTAACATTTTCATTTGTAGTATCTCATTTTTTTTTCTTTCTCCACCAGAAAAATTACTATTTATTGATCTATGCATCATAGTTTTGTCAAGTTTTAGATCTTTAAAACTTTGTTCCATTTCAGTAATAAAATCATATAAACCAATTTGTGTCTCTTCCTTTGAATTTAAGGCACTTCTAATAAACTCACTATTAGTAACTCCTTCTATATCAATAGGATTTTGAAAGGAAAGAAATATACCAAGTTTAGCTCTTTCATCTGTTGTTAAACTTAATATTGATTTATTTTCACATAAAATATCACCAGATATTATTTTATAATTTTCATCACCCATAATAACTTTTGATAAAGTTGATTTACCTACTCCATTTGGCCCCATTAACACATGAATTGAACCACTTTTTATATCTAAGTTAAAATCTTTTAATACTTTTTTTACTCCAATATTTACATTAAGTTTTTTAATTGATACATTCATAAAAATCACCAACATTATTTTATCACTAAAACCTCATTTTAACAAGAAAAAAGACCAAAAGAACTGCATTGATAAATTTCTACACGAAATAAAAAGTGGTT
>CAZAPU010000005.1:0-27837 GCA_964487215.1 uncultured Mycoplasma sp.
TTTTTTTGTTCTATATTTATTAAAGTTATGTTAAAATTAAAAAAGAGATATAAACTTTAAAAGGAGAATGAGTATGGTAGAAGCAGATAATGAAGTATTACAAGCTCGAAAAGAATACTTCGATACTTTAAATAAGAAAAACTATATTGATCATACTAGAATAGATCAACTTGATTTAGATAATATTGGAATAGTATTAAACTATCAACAAGTAGATTTAATTAATATTGCTATTTCTTCTAATAAAGTTAGTTATAAAGAATATCAAAGTAAATTAATAAAAATGGCTGATGTTGAAACTGATAAAGGAAAAAGGGATAGATGGATTTTAATTTTAAAAGAATTAATACAAGATGATTTACCAGAGAAAACAAAAGAAGTTATTACAAAGATATATGAACAAACAAAGATAAATCCAACTATAACCGCATTTACTATTGAAGATGTATTAAATAAATTAATTGCAAAACTATCAACAGATTTACAAGATCTTTTATACAATAAAATAAGTAAATTAGGTAATATTGCAAAAGAAGGTATGAAGGAAATGTCAATTGAGGAAGCATTGAAATTGTTTACTTATATTGAAAAGGACTATACAACTATTACTATTAAGGATGCTGCGAATGTAGAATATTATATGAATCCTAATGGTAGTTATAATAAAGATAAATTAAAAAATATGTTAGACTTTGCTTATGATAATGATAAGGCCATAACTATTGATTCATTATTATCAGAAACTATACCTAGTTATTTTAAGGGATTACATAAAGATATAATTAAACAAAAATTAATTACTTATGTTGATGAAATAACTAAATATTTTACTGTTTATAATTCTACTCATAAAAGAATAGATAGAAAACCTGTAATTAGAATGATAAATGCTTTTAATAATTTAAATAATAGTGAATGGTTAAAAGTTTTATCTTTAGAAGATATTTGTGATATTGTTCAAATTATAAGAAAGAATGCTCCTGAAATATTAATTTGTTATAATGAGTGTGGTTTAGAAAATAATAATAAAAGAAAAAATACAATTTCAAATATATTACAAATACAAAAATATGGAAAAAAGAAATCAATAAATCTTATAGATATTATTGGAACAGCAATGCATGTTGACTTGGATATAACTAAAGATGATATTATAAAAATGTTTGAAGAATTAAGTGAATTTAAATTAAAAATAGCTGTTACTGAATTTGATGTTTCTCCAAATGAAGACATGTTATTTAATAATTCAAGAAAAGAAATAGAAATATTGCGAGAAAGATTTATAAGTGATTTATGTAACATAATAACTAATTTATCACTTTCAAAGGTAGTAGATTTTGATTCAGTTAGTATTGATAGCATATGTGATAATCAAAGTCATAGGTTAACAATTGTTAATCGGGAAAGAAAAACCAAAAAATTACCATTATTTAGAACTTTCTATAGTGGTATGTATGATCCAAACATGGATAGAAAAGAAGAAAAATTTATTAATAGTATAAAATTAACAAAGAGTAATACAAAGGGTTTTGCAGAAACCATGTATATTGGTACGATTATATTAGGATTACTAATAGTGGTTGCAATTGTTGTTTTAATATTTTTACAATTTATATAAAATATAATATAATTAATATTTATAGGTAATATATAGTGAAAAAACGACAAAGATAAATGATAATAATAAAATAAGCTACTTATATTTTTTAGGAAAGGAAAAATTCTATGGATAAAGATATATTAGAAAATATAATTTTTGATATAACAGATGGTAATTGTATTGTTCAAGACGAAGATGGAAATATTCTTTTTCCTAGTGAAAAAGATCAATTAAAGAAAACGGTTGAAATATTATCTAACAAAACAGGTGTAGAAGAAACATTTGAAAGTAATGGTATTTGGTATAAACATTCAGAACTAATAAAAGAACATAATGGAAAAAAAATTACTATAAAGTATTTAATTAATGTTAGTAAATACATGAAACAGGTAATGGATTTAAGTTACGATCAAAAGACAGGATTACCAATAGCAGAGACAACTTATGAATTTATTGATAAATATTTACAAAAAGTAAGAGGAAGAGATAGACAATTTGCTTGTATGTATTTGGATGCAGATAAGTTTAAAGATATTAATGATAAATATGGCCATGCAGCTGGAAATAAAGTTTTAGAAGTAATAGGTAAACTATTACAAGGAACAATAAGAGAAGAAGATATTGCGGGTCGTATAGGTGGAGATGAATTTTTTGTTTTATTGAAAGATATTAGTGAAACTAATGCCATTTTAAAAGCAATGGAAATAAAAGAAAAATTAAATAAAATAAAAATAGTTTATAAAGATCAAGTAATTACTAATTTAACTACAAGTATTGGAGTTTGCTATATTAATTCGAAAGAAATGAATTTTGATACACCAGAAGAATTAGTAGCATTTAGAAATGATATGAAAGAAACAGCAGACGAAGCTATGTATACGAGTAAAAATGATGGTGGAAATTCGATTACATTTGTTTATTATCATAATGAAACAAAAAAACCTAGAACATTTTAGGTTTTTTATTTGCAATAATACTTTTTATGGTATAATTAAACTGAAAATAAGGAGATTATATCATGGAAATAAAAAAATCAAAAAAAGAAATAGTTAAATTACTATTAAATCAAGAATTAGATGAAAAAGCAGAAGAGGAAATAATAGAATTAATTGTAGATCAACCTTTGGCTGTAGACATTGATAAAGAAGAGGAAGAAAAAATAACATTCAAAGATAAACTAGCAGATAAAATATCTGCATTATTTGGAAGTTGGGGATTTATATTTAGTTTTATTTTATTTATCTTATTATGGATATTTGTAAATATTTATATGCTATATTTTAAGGGATCTACATTAGATCCATATCCATTTATATTATTGAACTTATTTTTATCTTGTCTTGCATCACTTCAAGCACCCATTATTATGATGAGTCAAAATAGACAAGCAAAAAAAGATACACTTAGAAATAAGAATGATTATCATGTTGATTTAAAAAGTGAATTGATATTGGAAATATTACATGAACAAATATCTAAGGTTCAAAAAGGACAAAAAGAAATATTTGAATATTTAAAAGATCCTAATAAAGAAATAAAACTATATACTCAAGAAGAACTAGATGATTTAGTAGAAAAGCAAGTAAAGAAAGAATTAAAAAAAATAGAAGAAAATAAAACAGTAAATTAATTACTGCTTTTTTTTGAATCTAATAATTGCAATTATACCGGAAATTATTTCAAATATATTTCCAATTATAGCAGCATATGCTCCTACATATAAGTTATATATTATCCAGAATATAGCTGCAATTATAAACAAATATCTAATAACTTTCATATCATCTTGCCAAGTAGATATTGTATATAATATCGTAATACATATAGGAATTATTGATAATAAGTTTTGATAAGTAATTATTCCTATAATTATAATTAGACTTATTAAAATAAATAAATATATTATTGGAGGTTTCTTTTTCTTAGTAAAATATAAAATAATACACCTAATTACTGAAATGAAATTCATACAAACAGCAGTTTTTACATTTAATATCCAATAACCTATTCCATAAAATAAATTAGCAATTAATTGTAAAAAAACTAATTTTCTTTTTTCTTTCATTTGGATACTACTAATAAAAAATAAAAAAGCAATAAATAATATAACTTGTGCTAATAAATTCATATACATCTTCCTATCTTAATATATTTATTATAACAAAAAAATGTAGTATAATAAATAAAAGGTGATAAAAATGGAAAAAATAATGGATGGTAAATTAGTAGCAAATGAATTAAAGAGTAAATTTAAAGAAAAAATAAATTTATTAAATGATAAACTAAAATTAGTAGTAATACAAGTAGGTAACGATGAAGCATCTACTATATATGTAAATAACAAAAAAAAGTTATGTGAAGAAGTAGGAATTGACTTTAATCATTTAAAATATGAAAACATTAGTGAACAACAATTATTAGATAAAATAGAGGAATTAAATAATGATAAAACTGTAACTGGAATTTTGGTTCAATTACCTTTACCAATAACTTTAAATAGTAAAAAAATAATTGAAAAAATTGATTATAGAAAAGATGTAGATGGTTTAAATAGTATTAATGTGGGAAAATTATATAATAGAGAAGAATGTATTATACCTTGTACAGCGGCTGGAATAATTATGCTATTAGATTATTATAATATACAATTAGAAGAAAAAAATGTAACGATTATTGGAAGAAGTAATTTAGTAGGAATACCTTTATTTAAATTATTAACTGATAGAAATTGTACTGTTACATTGTGTCATTCAAAGACAAAAAATTTAAAAGAACATACTATTAATTCAGATATTGTAGTCGTTGCAGTAGGAAAAAAAGGATTACTAACAAAAGATATGGTAAAAGATAATAGTATTTTAATTGATGTTGGAATAAATAGAATAGATAATAAATTATATGGTGATATTGACCAAGCAGTGTTAGAAAAATGTTCTATGTTAACTCCAGTACCTGGAGGAGTTGGACCTATGACAGTTGTTATGTTAATAAATAATGTTATAAAATGCTATGAATTAAATAAATTTTAAAATTATGTTGAAAAAAAAGATAAACTATTTTATAATATATATGCATTAAATGACATTTCTTGGAGTGGTACTCAAGAGGCTGAAGAGGCGCCCCTGCTAAGGGTGTAGATCGGGTAACTGGTGCGAGGGTTCAAATCCCTCCCGCTCCGCCAACAAAGAAATTTTAAAATTATTTGTAAAAGAATAATTTTTTATTTTATTATTTTGTATTTCATATTATAATATAATTGATATAAAGGAGTAGTGCTGATGAAAACTTGTAAAAAATGTAAAAAACAAGCCCCAAATAATACAAAAATATGTAAAAATTGTGGAGCTGATTTAACGGCTGTGAAAATAACTCCTAGTAAAAAACCAGTAAAAAAAATAACTGTTGAAGAAGTAAAAGTAAAAAACGAAATAATTACTAATCCTAAGACAGAGTTTTTATATACAATTGATTATGAAAATGCAATGAAGAATAAGAAGCAAAATAAAGAAAAAATTGAAGCAAAAAAAGTTGTAAATATAACAGAAAAGAAAAAAACCACAAAAATTATTAAAGAAAAAATTACTGCTATGAAATTAGAAAAAGAAAAACCTAAAGAAGAAATAAAAAAACAATTAGTAGAACTTTTTGATTCTGATTATGATTTAGATAGTGATATACCTGATTTATTATTTGCTAAAAAATTCAAATTACAAAAAAAGAATAAAACAAAAACTTTGAAAGTAAAAGAACAAACATTAAATTTAAAAAATAAATTAAATAGCATAAAATTAAAAAAAATAAATTTAAAAGAAATAAAAATAAAAGATGTTTTTAAAAAAGAAAAAAATAAATCTACAAAGAAAAAAAATAAAACAAAAAAAATAAAAGTAAAACAAATAAAAAAACCAATTGAAATAAAATTAACAAAAGCCCAACAATTAAAATTAGCAAAGAAGAAACTTATTAAAAGAAACATTTTAAAGTATGTATTAATTTTATTAATAATAGGTTTTATAGGTTATGCGGGATATAGAATGGCATCTAAACATATAAATCTTGGAATTGTTTTAACAGAAGGAGAAAGAAACCAAGTTTTTGAAATTGGAGAAAAGTTAACTTATAAAAAAATTAGTTATACAGTAAAATCTGTAGAGACTTCAAATGGTACTGATTATAAAAGACCAAAAGAAGGAAATCAATTTTTAATTATTACTATTAATTTTGAGAATAATTCTGATAGTAAATATAGATATTCTTCAGAAGATTGGAAAATGATTAATTCATTAAAAGAAGAAAAATCTAGAATAATCAGTCCAATTAATGCTGGTAAAGCTTTGTATAGTGGAGAATTAGTTGTAGGTGCCACTAAAACAGCCTCTTTAGTATTTGAACAACCAATTGATGATGAAAAATTAGAAATAAGATATTATGATGCAGCAGAAATAAAAAAATATTTAGATAATAAGGAAAAAGAAGAACAAAAACTAGAATTAGAGAAACAAGAACATCCAGAGAATTTTACTGAAGATCTTGAAATTGATAAAAATAAACCTGATGAAAATTATCCAAAGCCAATATTTAGGGTTAAGATAAAAGTTAAATAGAGAAGTTAAATATAATTTTTCTATTTTTTTTTCATGCATATATTATATTAGAAATGAGGTATGAATATGTATGAAAGATTGCCATTGGATTACATTGGCATAACAGATGGTTTTGGTTATAGAACTGGCCCTACAACGGGAACTCAACAATTTCATTATGCAATAGATTTAGGATGGCATAGTTATCAAGGAGAGCCTGTTTATGCAATATATGATTCAACAGTAATTTATGAATCTTATGATGTTAATTTAGGTAATTATATTGTTTTAGGATATACAAAAGGAGATAATACCATAATTTATAGATTTTTACATTTAAGAGATAGAACAACATTGAATACAGGTGATAAAGTTGCAAGAGGACAAGTAGTTGGTTATATGGGCACAACTGGTGATTCAACAGGTGTACATTTGCATTTTGAATATTGGATTTGTCCATTAAATTATAATTATTATTATGGTGATAGAGCAACTTATGCAGTAAATCCTTTAGATTATTGCTATTTATTTGACGATCAAACAGTTAATGCAAATAGTGTTTCACAAGTAATAAAAGTTGTAAGTAAAAACATAAAAAAAGATTTAGATAATACTATTGATCAAATTCAAGTTGTAGGTAATCAATTAAGATGTAGAAAAGAACCAAATTTAAATGGAGAAGTTTTTGGTTATATTGATTATGGAATATACAATATAATAGATACACAAGATAATGATGGTTACACATGGTATAAAATAGATCAAGATAAATGGATAGCAGGAGTAGAAGGAGATGTTAATGTATTTATAAAAACACCAGAAATTGCTGTTGATTTAAATAATTATAATAGCTTTGTATCTACAAAAGATGACTACTATTATATCTATTTAAAAGAAAATGAAACAATATATTTTCCAAAATAATCCATATACAAAATAGAAAAAATATGCTAAACTTTAGATGTAGTGGAGGCGGTAGAATATGAAGTTATTAAAAGCAATAGGAAAACTCTTTGCATTTATTTTTTCTATTGTTTTCTTTGGAGTACTTTTATCATTTGTGTCTATTTTATTTACAAAAAATTTAATTACAGAAAAAACAATATATAAATATATAAAAGAAGTAAATGTATTTAATTTACCAGCTAATGATATAGTAGATGAAGAAAACAAATACTTAAAAGATGTATTAAATGATGAATTGAAAAATTATGGAGTAACAGATAATCTTTTTAATACTATAGTAGATGAACATAAAATAGAAGGTTTAATGTCAAACTATTTATCACAATATTCAAATTATTTAATACTAGATAAAGAAAAACCTGTTTTAACAAATAGTGATATTTATAATATTTTAAATACTGAGATGATTGAAAGTTATGGTAATAGAATATTAACAAGAAAAGAAAAAGAAGATTACAACAATCTAGTAACAGATATAGTTACAACAGTAAATAATTCAATACCAGAAAAAGAAGAAGTATTAGTAAAAGAAGATATTCCATATTTAACTAATATTATAAGCTTTGTATATTCTGAAGATTTTAATTATATAATGATAGCAGTATTGATAATAATATACTTATTAGTGGTTTTATGTACTTGGTCTTTTTACAAACCATTTGGTTTTTTAGGAGTACCAACCATAATATTAGGAAGTATCTTAATAATAGCATATTTAGTTCAGATGATTGGAATAAAATATTTAATACCAACCAATGGTACAATTGAATATTTTATGAAAAATTTTATTGGAGTAGCTTTTAAATATATTTTAATATATGGAAGTATTGTATTAGGTAGTGGAATATTAATGTTAATAATTCATTCTGTTATTAGTAAAGCAGTTAATAAAAAAGAATTGCTACAAATTAAAGAAAAACCAAGTAGAAGAAAAATTAGAAATGAAGAAACAGAAGTATTATAAAAAGAAGTAAATTGTATTTATTTCTTTTTTATTGTAAAATGAAATAGTAGGAGATGTAGTATGGAAAAAAAATATGATGTTGTTATAGTAGGAGCTGGTCCAGCAGGACTATTTACTGCTTATGAATTAATTACCAAAAATCCAAAATTTAATATTTTATTGTTAGATCAAGGTAAATTTGCTAATAATAGAAGTTGTCCAATGAATGAAAAACATATACCATGTGTCAATTGCAATCCTTGTAATATAATGGCTGGATATGGTGGAGCAGGAACCTTTTCTGATGGAAAATTAAATTTTATACCAAAATTAGGTAAAAGTGATTTATTTAAATATATGAATGAAGAATCAGCTTATAAAATAATAGATGATACAGAAAAAATATTTAATCAATTTGGTATGGATAGTGAAGTATATCCAAGTAATAGAGAAGAAGCAGAAAAAATAAAAAAAGAAGTTTCTAAAGCTGGAGCAAGAATACTTTTAATGAGACAAAAGCATTTAGGATCTGATAAATTACCAATTTATATTGATAATTTTACAAAATATTTAAAACAACATAAAGTTGATGTTTTAGATAAAGCAAATGTAATTGATATAAAAAGTATAGAAAAAAACAAACATCAAATAACATACATTAAAGATAATAAAGAAGAAACAACAACTGCTAAATTTGTAGTTGTAGCACCAGGTAGAAGTGGAGCAAAATGGATTCAAGAATTAGCAGATAAATATAAAATAGCCTATACATCTCAAAGCATAGAAATAGGTGTTAGAGTAGAAGTAAGAAAAGAAATATTAGAAGATATAACAGATATTATTTATGATCCTACAATCTTTATTAAAACAGATACTTATGCAGATGAAATAAGAACTTTTTGTACAAATCCAGGAGGTTTTGTAGCTAAAGAAAACTATTATGGATATATTTGTGTAAATGGACATGCATTAAAAGATATAAAATCAAATAATAGTAACTTTGCTTTCATTAGTAAAGTAACACTTACTGAACCTGTTACTAATACAAGACAATATGGTGAAAGCATAGCTAGAATTGCAAATGTACTTGGAGATGGAAAACCAATTATTCAAACATTAAAAGATTTGAGAAATGGTAGAAGAAGTGAATGGCACAGAATTGAAAAAGGATTTATTACACCTACTTTAAAAGATTGTGTAGCAGGTGATTTAGCACTTGTATTACCTCATAGAATTATTACTAACATTTTAGAAGGCTTAAAAACATTAGATAAAATAATACCAGGTGTTAATAATGACGACACATTATTATATGGTCCTGAAATAAAATTCTTTAGTAATGAAATTGAAACCAATAAACAATTTAAACTAGATGATTTAGATGTATATTTTATAGGAGATGGAGCAGGTAAAGCAGGTAATATTGTAACAGCAGCAGCCACAGGTTTAATAGCAGCTAGAGATATATTAAATAAATAAAAATAGTAAACATTAATTTTAATAATTAATGTTTTTTCATTATAAAAATTTGTTCATGATAGACAAATTATATAATTTGTGATATTTTTATTATGAGGTAAATATGAAAATAAAAATACTTTTTTTAATTTGTTTATCTTTAACTTTAACAGGTTGTTTTTTAGATCCATATACTAATGAAAAATATGGAGAACAAGTAATAAATTCTTGGTTTACATATAAAGATGGTAGTAATGATTTAGGAGCAGTAAGAAAAAGAGTTGAAGATATATCAAGTATTGATGAAATAGAATGTAAGTTTGTAGAAAAATATAATAATAATTATATATTTAAATGTACTTTAACATATAAAGAATTGGGAGAAACAGTTATACCTTTTTCTCAAGCAAAGAAATTAGCTTTATATGCAGTATTTACACCAAATAAAGATAATTATACATATAAAGTATATAATTCTAGTAGTGAAGAAAATATATGGTTAAGTGATGATGAATTAAAATAGGAGATTATATGAAAAATAAAAAATTTAATAAAGAAGAATTCTTTTTTACAGTTTTATTTATTATTGTTGCATTAATATTATTAGGCATATCATTGTATAAAATAATAAAAAATAGAGATTTTGAAGCTGCCAACTTAGAAACAACAATTTTATTTGCTATATCATTAGTATATATAGTAATAAAACTTGTTAAAGATAAGAATTTTATTCCTACTAATTTAAAAGGACAAAAATTACCTATAAAGGAAGACAAAAAAGATAAAAATAAAAGATATAAAAGTTATCTTATTGAATCATTAGTATTTAGTATCATAGTTGTTTGCTTAGACATCTTATCAATATTATTTTTTAAAGATAAAAATAGTTTATTTGGATTAAATGCTGATAAAACTTTAAATATTATTTTTAATAGTATGATTACTTTTGGTATTTGTATGTTAGTATCATTTGGTTTTGAATGTTTAGTAGGTGAATTATCAATAAAAAAGATAAATAGAAAGAAGGAAAAAAAATGACAAAAAAATTTTGGACTTATGTTATAGCAATTTTAGCTATTATTGGAGGAATTTTCTTAATATTAAAGCCAGAACAATCTACAAGTGATATTGTTTATTATATTGGCTTAATTATGCTTATTATTGGTGCTTTTAAAGTTGTAGCATCATTAATAAATAAAGACTCTATTATGTTACCAGGTAGTTTCTTTTTTGGAGGAATAATTAATATTTTATTTGGTATTATTTTAATGAATAATTCTAGTGGGGTAACAAAAACTTTATCAATTATTATAGGATTGTGGTTAATAATTAATGCAGCATCTAATTTGGCTTTAGTATTAAATTATAAAAAGAATAATAATTCTATTGATACTACCTTTATAGTGTCAAATATATTAAAGTTAATTTTAGGTATAATTGTTTTAACAACACCAATCATGGGAGTTATATTTACAGGATGGGTATTAGGCATAATTCTTATAATTATTGGTGTAGGATTAATTTTTAATTCTAATAAAACTAAAAAGACTTATAAAGTAAAAGTTAAATAATTTACAAAAAGATAAAAAAGATATTGAACAATATCTTTTTATTATGCTACAATTAATTTGGTGATATGATGGAATATAGAATTACAACACATAGTGAACAAGAAACAATCGAATTAGCAGAAAACTTTGAATCTGAAAAGTTTCCTAATATGGTTATTTGCTTAATTGGTGATCTTGGTAGCGGAAAAACTGTTTTTGCAAAAGGATTTGCTAAAGCTTTAGGAATTGAAGAAGCAATAACTTCTCCAACTTTCACTATCGTAAAAGAATATGATACAGGAGAGGCTCCTTTATTTCACATGGATGTTTATCGTTTAGATGAGGGAAATGTTGAAATTTCTTTTGATGAGTATTTTGTTAAAAAGGGAGTTACAATAATTGAATGGGCAGATTTAATTAGAGATGAATTGCCTGAAGAAAGATTAGAAATTAATATTAGAATTATTGATGAAGATACTAGATTATTAGTTATAAAACCTTTTGGTAAAACATATGAAGATATATGCGAGGCTGTCTTATGATAAGCCTTTTTTTAGACACCTCTTCTAGTTATTTAAGTTGTGCAGTTATAAAGGATAACAGTGTATTAAAAAGTATTTATCTTTTGCTAGAAAAAGATATGTCAAAGTTTGCTTTATATAAAGTAAAAGAATTATTAGATGAATTAAGTCTTAAACCTAATGATATAGATAAAATAATATGTGTAAATGGTCCTGGTTCTTTTACTGGTTTAAGAGTAGGAGTTACAATAGCAAAAACATTTGCTTGGGGATTAGAAAAAAAATTAACAATAGTTTCTAGTCTATTTGCTATGGCAACAAGTATAACAAATAAAGATTACATTGTACCTGTTATTGATGCTAGAAGAGAATATGTTTTTGCAGGAATATATGATAAAAATTATAATATTGTATTAAATGATTGTTATATTTCAAAAGAAGATTTATTGAAAGAGGTACAAAAACTTAAGGGTAGTTATGTATTTGTTTCAACTACAAATATTAATAATATTGAAACAATAAAATATGAACCAAATATAGATAATTTAGTTAAAAACATAATAGAAACAGTAGTAAAACCACATGATTTAATACCTAATTATTTAAAAAAAACTGAGGCAGAAGAAAATTTAAATGATTAAAGAAGTTGAAAAAGAATTATTAAAAGATTTTATTAATGAAGAAAGTAATCCTTTTAGAAGGTATTTTTCTTATGAAGAAAATAATACAATAATTGGTTATTTTATTATAGATATTATCTATGATAGAGTTGAACTTATTAATATTTTTGTCCAAAAAGAAGAAAGAAATAGAAAAATTGGTACAAATATGATAAAATATCTAATTGATTTTGCCAAAAGTAATAATTACTTAAATGTTACCTTAGAAGTAAAAGAAGATAATGTATATGCAATAAAATTATATGAATCTTTTGGCTTTAAGAAAATGGCTCTTAGAAAAGGTTATTATAATGGAATAGATGGTGTATTAATGGAGTTGATATTATGAAAGATATATATATTTTAGGTATTGAATCAAGTTGCGATGAAACAAGCTGTTCAATTGTTAAGAATGGACAGGAAGAAATTAATACTGTTATTTTAAGTCAAATAGATATTCATACCTTATATGGCGGAGTTGTACCAGAAATAGCAAGTAGAAATCATGTTAAAGATATAACATTTGTTATTGAAAAATGCTTGAAAGAAAGTAATTTAAATATGAATGATATTACTGCTATAGCAGTTACTTATGGACCAGGTTTAATAGGATCTTTACTTGTTGGAATAGAAGCAGCTAAAACAATGGCTTATATTTTTGATAAGCCTCTAATACCAGTTCATCATATAGCAGGACATATTTATGCTAATAATATTGAAAATGAAATGAAATTTCCTCTTATGTGTTTAGTAATAAGCGGAGGTCATACTGAACTTGTTTACATGAAAGAACACTATAATTTTGCTGTAGTTGGTGAGACTTTAGATGATGCAGTAGGAGAATGTTTTGATAAAGTAGCTAGAGTAATCGATATTGGATATCCAGGTGGACCAAAAATAGATAAATTAGCAAAAATGGGTAAAAACAATTATAAATTACCAATTCCTCTAAATGATGATAGTTATAATTTTAGCTTTAGTGGATTAAAAAGTGCAGTTATTAATTTATATCATAATGAAAAACAAAGAGGAAATGAAATAAATAAAGAAGATTTGTGCTGCTCTTTTCAAAATGTTGTTACTAAATCATTAATAAGTAAAACTAGTAAAGCATTGAAAGAATACAAATGTAATAACTTGATTTTAGCAGGTGGTGTAGCAGCAAATAGTCAAATTAGAGAAGAATTTCATGAATTATGTAAAGAAAATAATATTAATTTTTCTTATCCAAGCATAAAATATTGTACAGATAATGCTACTATGATTGCAGTAGCAGGATATTATTGTTATAATTTAAAAAGAGAAAATAATCTTATTTTAAATGGAAAATCTAGTGAAATATTAAGTTAAATACAAAAAAATGATAAAAAAGTTAATTTTTACTTGCCAAATTGCATTTTTTATTGTAATATTTATATTGCTTAATATTTATGAATGGGCTTGTAGCTCAGTTGGTTAGAGCGCACGCCTGATAAGCGTGAGGTCGGAGGTTCAAATCCTCCCAGGCCCACCATTAAAATATTGAATGCCTCAATAGCTCAGTTGGTTAGAGCACTTGACTGTTAATCAAGGGGTCCTAGGTTCAAGTCCTAGTTGGGGCGCCATTTATTTTGGCCCGTTGGTGAAGTGGCTTAACACAGCGCCCTTTCACGGCGTCATTCATGGGTTCAAATCCCGTACGGGTCACCAAGTAAAATAATGATTCTCTTTAGAGGATTTTTTTTATTGTAGCAATTAGTATTTGATGATATGATATATTTATATTATTTTTGCCGAATTAGTTTAGTGGTAAAATAGATGCGTGGTAAGCATCAGAGAACTGTTCAATTCAGTTATTCGGCACCAGATTAATAATAAATTCTTATTAATTTATATAAAGTAAGATAGATAATTCTATCTTTTTTGTTATAGTAATTTTTGACAAAAAAGTGAAAAAGTGGTATAATTAGTCAAGTTTTAAAGGGGTGTTTTAAAATGATTACAAATAAAGAATTACAATATGTATCAAGTTGGGTATCAAAGATACCATATCCTGGTATTAATTATGCAGAAGAAGCGGCAAGAAAATTAATTGATGCCTATGAGGACTTTAATCAATTTTACTGTAATAAAGAATATGATATTATTTTATCAAATGGTGAACAAATATTATTTGAAATTCTAAGTATGAATTTATGCCATATGTTAGGAATAGATTCAAAAGGATTATTAGATGATTATTATTCATTATTTAGAAAACAAGTTTTAGATATTGAACCTGGTAGATATATGAAATCTTATGAATTATTGAAAACTATTATAGATAATATCGATGGAGTCTTAAAATATGATTATGATTGTGGTGGAAAAATATTGAATTATTATCGTATTATGGTTAAATGTTCAATATTTGAAAAATTGTCTGATTTTAGTAGATTTAATTTTGGAGTTATTAATTTTGATAAAGATTTATATGCCAAAGTTACAAATTCAAACTTTTCCGGTTCAAGTAAAAAGCTTTTATATGTACAAAGTAATGAAACAACAGCACCTATATTTATGATGGGTATTTTACCAAATAATAATTCAAAAACAGATCAAACAAGTATTACTCCAGAAGAAGTAAAATATGTTGTAGAAACATTATTTGCACCATCAGAACCAAAAGATTTTTTTTCAGAGCAAGAAGTTGCAATACCAACACAAATATTAATTACTACAACTGATAATATGAATAAGTTATCAGCAACAGCTAGTGAAAAAATAGCTTTATTAAATCAATATCGTTCAATAGTTAAAGAATATGATTTACCATATAAATTAAATATTAATGGTGATTATGAAGCTATGTTAGTAGATCAAACTAGTAGAAGCAGAACAAGAACAAAAGAATAAAATTGTTAATTGATAGCATAAAAAGGGGGAAATTATGGATATTGAAACAATTTATGATAAATTAACAAAATTACTATATGATTATACTAGTAATGAAAAAATAGCAGATATTGATTTTCTCAATACAGTAATTCAAATAGTATATGAATATAAAGATTTAAATAATTATATAGATTATGTTCATTATATTGATGAAAATAGTAGATATTTATATGCAAAAAATATATTAGGATCTTATGCCGCTGATACAAAAACTATTGCATTAGATTTAGAAAATATTTTGCTTTTTAAACAAGATAGAGTAGAATATACAAACTGTTTTAATAGTACAAAAGAAAAATTATTACAAATTAATCTTTTAGTATTACAAGTAGTATTACATGAATTAGAGCATGCAGAACAATATAAAAAATGTTTCTCAAGTGGTACTAATCTTGAGAAAAGTTTATTATTACTATCTTTTGAACGATTATTCATTCAAGAAAAAGTATCAAATTATAAAACTGATGTAGTAAGTAAATTAAATTATTTATATAATGAAGATGAAATTACCTATAATTTATGGCCATCAGAAAGAATGGCTGAAATTAAAGCAACTGATACAATATATCACATATGTAAAAATATGAATTTTGGGAATTATAATAGTACAGAATTCTTAATTTATCTTTATTTATTGAGAGAATGTAATTTAAGAGGATATAATAAAGTTAATAGAAATGTTATTGTTCCACCAACTGAGGCTTTTGTGCAAAAGAGAAATTCTATATTTGATGAAGATTATAGAACAAATGAAATAATAAAATTATTAAAAAATGAAGCATCATCAAGAACTTTAAATGAAAATTTATTATATGGATTACAAATAAGTTCAAAGGATTATGCTATTTTAACTAATCAAATAGATTTTGCAGATCAATATTGTAAAACTAGGAAAATATAAAAAAGAGAATATTTTATTCTCTTTTTTGTAACTTAATTAATTCTTGTTTTATAGTTTCTATGTCTTCTACTAATTCATTTAATATTTTTTCATCAATAAATTCAGATGGAATAGTAATGTTACTACTAGTATTACTAGTTGTTGGATTAGAATTAACTATGGCAGCATATGTCTCTAAATATTGGCCGAGTAATTGTAACCAATTACCTAAAGCATTTTGTCTTCTAATAGGACAACTTATTGATAATGCCCAACCAATAATAAAGGCAATAAAATTATATGTTGTAGCATTTGAATTATTTTTCATAGACATTTCCTTGTTAAAATATATGTTAAAATATAATTAATTTGTGTTACAATTATAATTGGAGGTAGTTATGGATTTAGCAGTATTTATAATTTTAGTGGTTTTGGTTATAATATTACTTAAAGATATTAAATGGGTTACTTATTTAATTGGAATAGTTGAAATATTTTTAAGATTAGTAAATTATATAGGTAATCATTTGGGAATTGCAGAAGTAGAAACATTTGTAAATAATTATTTTCCGGATTCATTATTTTCAATTCTTGGAAAATATACAAGTGGGGTTGTTTATGATATATTTTCATGGATAATAATAGTATTTTTAGTATGGTTTTTAATCTATTTAGTAAATTCATTATTTAGAGGAAGATAATTCCTTTTTTTTTATATCAATTTTTGTTATAATTGAAAATATGAAGTGAGATGATATTATGATATATTTAGATTATTCTGCAACAACTCCAGTAGATGAAACAGTATTGGATAGTTTTGTGAAAGCAACAAAAAATTATATGGGGAATCCTAATTCTTTACATAAGTTGGGATTAGAAAGTAAAAAACTTATAGATTCAGCAACTGAACAAATAGCAGATATATTAGCAGTAAAGCCAAGTGAAATTATATATACAAGTGGTGCTTCTGAAAGTAACAATACTGCAATAAAAGGCATTTGCTTAAAATATCAAAATAGAGGTAAACATATTATTTCTACTAAATTAGAGCATTCTTCTGTAATTGCACCACTTTCTTATTTACAAAATTTAGGATTTGAAGTAGATTTTGTTAAAATTAATGATAATGGTTTAGTGGACTTAGATGATCTAAAAAGTCTTGTTAGAGATGATACTATCTTAGTAAGTATTGCAACAGTTAATAGCGAAGTTGGTATTTTACAACCAATTAATGAAATAGCGAAAATTGTAAAAGAAAAGAATAACAAAACATTTTTTCATTCTGACATGACACAAAGTATTGGAAAAAATAAAATTGATTTATCAAATATAGATTTAGTTTCACTAACAGCACAAAAATTTTATGGATTAAAGGGTGTAGGTCTTTTAATAAAAAAAGAAAACATAATAATTGAACCTCTTATTCATGGTGGAAAATCTACGACAATATATCGAAGTGGAACACCTGCTGTAGGACTTATTGTATCAATTTCAAAAGCATTAAGGTTAATGTATCAAGATTTAGATAAAAAAATAGATTATGTAAAAAAATTAAACACATATTTAAAAGAAAAACTAGTAAATATTGATGGAATACATATCAATAGTACGGATTATTCTGTACCACATATTTTAAATATAAGTGTGGCAGGAATAAAACCAGAAACAATGCAACATGCTTTAGAAACTGAAGAGATTTATATTTCTACTCAAACAGCTTGCTCAACTGGTAATATCTCAACAGCAGTTTATACTATAACAAACAATGAAGAATATGCAAAAACAAGTCTTAGAATTAGTTTATCTCATTTAACTACATATGAAGAATTAGATAAATTTATTGAAGTATTACAAATAAAGATAAAGGAATTAAGATAATGAAAGTAATAAAAATAAATGCAATTTGGTGTAGTGGTTGCTTAGTGATGAATAAAATTTGGAATAATATTTTAAAAACTACTAATATTGAAACTATTAATTTAGATTATGATATGGATAATGAATTAGTAAAAACATATAATGTTGGGAATATTTTACCTGTATTTATTTTTTATGAAAATGATGTTGAAATAAAAAGAATAGTTGGAGAGAAAACTGAAAAAGAAATGCTAGCTATTATTGAGGAGATAAAAAAATGAAAAAAATAGTAAAATATTTATTTATTTTTTGTTTAAGTTTATTATTTATAAATACCGTTTCTGCAAAATCAGCAGATATGTATTTTTTCTATGGTCAAGGATGTCCTCATTGTGCTCAAGAAGAAGTATTTTTGGATGAAATGATTGATAAATATAAAGATTTGAATATTATTAGATATGAAGTTTGGTATAATAATGACAATCGAGAATTAATGCAAGAAAAAGCAAATGAATTAGGTATTACTGTTACAGGTGTACCATTAACAATAATTGATAATCATTATGTAAGTGGATTTAATGAAGCTTATGAAGAAAGAATAGAAAGTTTAATAAAAGAAGCAACAGCTGATCCAAAAGAAGAAACAAAAGAGGAACAAAAAACTGAAGAAAAAGAAACAACTATTTATGATATACCTATACTTGGTAAAGTAAATGTTAAAAAAGTTTCAGTTGGATTATTATCTGTAGTAATTGGATTAGTAGATGGATTTAATCCTTGTGCTATGTGGGTTTTATTATTTTTAATATCAATGTTAATAGGAATGAAAGATAGAAAAAAAATGTGGATATTAGGTAGTGCTTTTTTATTAACATCAGCTATTGTATATTTATTAATAATGATGTCTTGGTTAGAAATAATTGTAAATGTTGGAATGACAATTTGGATTAGAAATATAATTGCAGTTGTAGCTATTATAGGTTCAATTATTAATATTAGAAATTATATTAAATCAAAAGATAATGGTTGTCAGGTAGTCGATGAAAATAAAAGATCAAAAGTATTTAAAAAAGTAAAAAAATTTACAACTGAAAAGAGTTTATTTTTAGCACTTTTAGGTGTAATCGGTTTAGCAATATCAGTTAACTTTATTGAATTAGTTTGCTCTGCAGGATTACCTATTATTTATACACAAATATTAGCATTAAATAATATTACTGGTATAAGTGCATTATTATATACAATTCTTTATATAATTTTCTTCTTATTAGATGATTTAATTATTTTTACTATTGCAATGATAACTTTAAAAGTAAGTGGTATATCTACAAAATATACAAAATACTCTCATTTAATAGGAGGAATAATTATGTTATTAATCGGATTATTATTAATATTTAAACCAGAATGGATTATGTTTAATTTTTAAGAATGAGGTGATTAAAATGGACTTAATAAAGGATGAATGGACTTTAAAAGATAAAGAAGAATTTCAAGAATATTTAAAAACTCTTGGCAATAAAGAAAAAGAAGAATGGTCAAGAAATATATTAAATACTAAGATGCCAATTTTATGTATTCAAACTAAACCAATAAAAAATATAATTAATAATATATATAAAGGAAATTATTTATCTTTTTTAGATTTAATGATTTGGGAATATTATGAAAATACTGCTATAAACGGATATTTATTATCAAAAATAACTGATTTTAAGTTAGTAAAAAAGTATTTAGATATTTATAGTGCTAAAGCTGATAATTGGGCTACATGTGATGTTTTATCATTCAATATAAAAGGATATGAGAAAGAATATTTTAATTTAGCAAAAAAATATATAAAAGATAAGAAATCATTTGTTAGAAGAGTAGGTATTAATTTATTATTTAATTATGTAAATAATAATGAATATTTAGATAAAGTATATGAAATAATTGATAGTTTAACTGATGAAAAAGAGTATTATGTTAATATGATTAATGCTTGGTTATTATGTGAATTATTTATAAAACAAAGAGAGAAAACAATTGCATATTTAGAGAATAATCATTTAAATAAATTTACAATAAATAAGGCAGTACAAAAATGTAGAGATAGTTTTAGGGTAAGTAAAGAAGATAAAGAAATGTTATTAAAATATAAAATAAAGTGAGGTATTATATGAACGAATATATTAATCTAACATTAGACAATATTGATAATGAACATATTTGTTGTGCTATTGGAGATCCAAAACATCAATTAGGAGTAAATAATAAAAAAGAATGGTTAAAAGATAGAATTAAAGAAGGACATATTTTTAGGAAACTAAATGCACAAGGTAAAGTATTTATTGAATATGCACCATTAAAAACAGCATGGGTACCAATAACTGGTGATAATTTTATGTATATATATTGCTTATGGGTATCAGGTAGTTTTAAAGGTAAAGGTTATGCCAAAGAATTACTTGATTATGCAATAGAAGATGCAAAGAAAAAAAATATGAGTGGTATTTGTACTATTACCTCAAAAAAGAAAAAACCATTTTTATCTGAAAAAGGTTTCTTTGAAAAATATAACTTTAAAGTTGTTGATCAAATCAATGATTATGAGTTATTATCATTAAGTTTTAATGATGAAAATCCTAAATTTAATGATAATACTAGAAAAATGGAAATTGATTCTAAAGATTTTACTATTTATTATAGTCCTCAATGTCCTTATACAACAAATTGTATAAAAGAATTACAAGAATATGCAAAAACCGATAATAAAAAGATTAACTTTATTGCAGTAGACAATTTGAAAACTGCAAAAGAAGTACCATGTATATTTAATAATTGGGCAAGTTTTAAAGATGGTAAATTTATATCAAATACATTGCTAAATACTAATTCAATTAAAAAATTATATTAAAATAAAAAATAATGATTATTCATTATTTTTTATTTTGTTTTGATTTAATAAGTAAGAATAATTTTGATATTATTATTATAATAGAACTAACTATTATTATCCAATAAAATGTTCCTAATCCAAAAAATCCATTATCCAAAGTAAACCAGCCATTAGTTTCATAATCTAAGAAAAAGTATGGGAATTTAGATGCAGAACCATAAAAATCTCTAAAAATATTTGTTGTTGAAATATTCGCTAAAATAAAAGCAAAGATTAAATAATAAATAGGCATAATCATACCTAAATAACAATATTTCTTTTTTATTTTTAATTGATCAAAAAATATAAAACTGATAATTGCCAAAATTGGAGAAATAAAATGAAGAGTTAAGTTTGAAATATTTAATAAATAAGTTGAATTCCCATTAATTAATATTTGAGGTATTAACATAAATGAGAATACTAAAAAAGTAATAGTAATTCCTACAGTAATAATATATTTTATAATATACAAGAAATTAGGTATTTTAATCTTAAAAATATCAAAAAAAGAAAATATAATAGTTATAAGTATAATCCATATATTACTTTGAATCGTGTAATAATATAATGCACTAGTACTCATAAAAGCACTACCTTTTATCGTATATATTAATCCGATAATAGAACTTATAATTATAATTATATTTAATACTAATCTAAATTTTTTATTCATGTGATTCTCCTTAAAATTCTAATTAATTGTATAATATTTTATATAATAATTGCAATAAAAAAACTCAATATTATTGAGCTTTTTTATTATTTAATAAGTTTTGTTCAATATGATTATGTAATAATTGATTTAAACTATCAATTCCACCAGAAGGATTAAAACCTATAAACTTAGTATTTGGATGTTGCTTTTTTAATATTGCTTGAGTTATGCTTAAATTCATTATTGAATCATCTGCATAATATACATTGTCGTAATTAGAGTCAAATAGATCAGTATATATTTGAAGTGCTTTACCCGCATTTACATCTTTAATTGTTTGATTAAAAAGAACTTTATTATTAGCATATTGTTTTCCAAATGTTATTCTACTATTTTCAGCATATGGATGCAATTCTTTAATTTGTTTATCAACAAAATCAATATTATCTGATGAAATAAATGAAAAGTTTAATTCTTCACAATCATCTAAGCCATCTAAAAGACTAATAAATTCAATTAATGAGTTAACTCTATCAGTTCCACCATCAAAGGTACCCATAATGTCACAAAAAAATTTGCTTTTCATATAATCACCTTTTTAAGTATATGCTATTTTCAAAAAATAATCTACAAAATAGTCAAATTTGGTAATATATAAGTGTTAATTAAAACTTTCTAAAATTACATGATATAATATAATTTATATTGACTTTTATTGAAAATATAGTAAAATAAACTACTAAGGGAGGTATATTTAATATGAAAATACTTAAAGTTAATGCTTCACAACTTAATGCTTATTCTAGTATTAAGACATCAATGGGCAATGAAAAACAAATAGCTATTTGTAATGGTTTAGATGCTTGTGGATGTACTGGAAACAGTCAATGCTAAAGAAGTGAAGTTTCACTTCTTTTTGCTATTTATGGAGGAAATATGAAAATTAGTAATTATAATATAGTTAAAAAATATGATGATAAAATTTTAGTTTATAATTCTTTTTCTCGAGCAAGTTTAATTTTAGAAAAAGATGCTGATACAAATGCTTTTGAAAATATTAAGGCATTTAATGATTTGACAGATGATGACAAAAAAATATTGACTGATAATGGATTTGTGGTAAATGATGATCGTGATGAATTTTCAGAAATAAAATATATTTATCAACAAAAATATTTTGATACAAATTTTTTTAATATAGTTTTAGTTCCATCTTTGTTATGCAATTTTAAATGTCCGTATTGCTGTGAAAAAAATTATACATGTGGAAAAGAAAATGTTAAAAAATACTTTGAATGTTTGAAAAAATATGCTGAAAACAATTTTCATTTACATAGTATTGTACAAATTAGTTTATTTGGAGGAGAACCATTAATTTATGCTAATGAATGTATTGAATTTTTGGATTGGGTAAAGAAAGATGCCAAAAAGAATAATTATGAATATTTTACAAGTATTGTAACTAATGGTTCATTACTAACTGATGAAATATTAATGAATTTATTAAATCATAACTTATATTCTCTACAAATCACAATAGATTCTGATAAAGAAAATCACAATACAATGAGAATATTTAAAAATGGAAATCCATCTTTTAATTTACTAATCAATATTATTAATAATTTAATACCAAAAACTATAAATTATGAAAAATTTAAATTTGTGTTGCGTATTAATTTGAATAATACAAATGTTGAAAAAGTAAGAAAAAGTCTAGAATGTATTAATGAAAATAATAGAAAGTATGTTCATTTGTTAATTAGAGCTATTTATAATACTCATGCTTATGATGAAATAAATACTAATACTGTCAATGAATTACAGGAATATTTTGATTTAGGAACAAAACTAGGATTTAATGTGCTAAAAGAACAATACAGTTATCAAACTTGTGAGGCTTGTGGTGATAGAAAATTTTTCTATTTAATGCCAGATTTATCAATATGGAAATGTATTAATGATATTGGCTACAACAAAGGATGTATTGGAAAAATAAACAATTCTGGTGATGTAGAACTAATACCAGAAAATATTGTTAATTGGTATAAAAGTTGTATGTCCGCTTTTTTAGACAAGGAGTGTATGAACTGTAAATTGTTACCAAGTTGTCTTGGCGGATGCCCATTATATAAATGTAAAAATGGAAAAAAATCATGTAGAAGTTTTGATATGACTTGTTTACCATTTGTTTATTAATAATAAATTTACAGGGGGTAATATGAATAATAATTCTCGAGATGACATAATAAATAATCGACAGAAGGATTATAACGATGTTAATTATGCATTATTAAATATGAATGCAAAACTAAACATAGGAAATTATAGAAAAAAGCAAGAGGATGCTGTTTTATTGTTGGTTCACCCTCAAAATAGTAATTTTAAATTACTAGCTGTTGCAGACGGTATGGGTGGATTATTAAATGGTGCAAAAGCTAGTAATATTGCCTTATTTGAAATTATTAATTGGTTTGAAAATTTGCCACAAGATTATTATGTTAAGGAAAAATGTATTTATCAAGAATTATATACGATTCTAAAATGCATCGATGAAAAAATAAGAATTAATTGCCAAACAGGAGGAACGACTTTATCAATAGCAATTATTTCTCAAAATAATACTATACTATTGAATGTTGGCGATTCAAGAATATATATATATAATGAAGGAAAACTGCAGCAAATAAGCATTGATCATTCTATTTCATGGGATATGTTTGTTGATGGTAAAATAAAACAAAAAGATGATATAAGATTTCATCGACAAAATCATTTAATTACATCAAGATTAGGTTGTGATAAAAAAAAACTTGTAATAAATGATGAGATTATTAAAAATATGGATTATTATAGAATTTTTCTTTTTAGTGATGGTATTACTGATTGCTTATCGGATATTGAGCTTAAAACAATAATTAGCAATAATGATAATAGCAATTTAGTAAATTTAATTTCAAATGCTGCCTTAAATAGTACAACTGCAAGTGTGAATTTGGATTTGACAGAATATTACGATATAATATGTGGTGGAAAAGATAATCAGGCTATAGCAACATTTGTAAAAGAAAGGAAAAAATAAAATGGGAAAAAAATATGTACAATGGAGAGAATTAAGTATTGATCCTTTTCAAATAAATTTTAGCAAAATAGTAATAAAGAAAATTATTAGTTTTCCACCAGCTGAAAATGATGTTGTGGAGTGCAAATGTATTTTTAATAATCAAATAATAAATGTTTTTATTAAAATTGAAAGAAGTAAAATGGCAAATTTTTTGGAGGAAGAGAAAAATTTAGAATTATTATATAATAATTATTATAATAAAGTGCCTAAATTATTAGAATTTTGTGAATTTAATGGTAAAAAAATTATTGCTTTAGAAAAAATAACTGGTGATAGATTATCTGATATTATTTCGAATGGTATTATAGTAGATGAAAAGCAAAAATATTTATTTAACTATGGTAATGAACTTGCTGTAATTCATTCCATCCCAGTAGAAAAATTTAATAATGCAAAACAGAGAATAATAAATGACTATCCAAAAACAAATGATTATATTACTATTGATAATTTTATTAGACCATATATAGATTATTTAAAAGAAAATAAGCCCGAAATTAATAATAATTGTTTTATTCATGGTGATTTTCATTATGCTAATGTTTTATGGGAAAATAAAAAAATAAATGGAGTTTTAGATTTTGAATATAGTGGTAGAGGATTTAAAGAGCAGGACATAGCATGGAGTTTAATATTGAGACCCTCACAAACTTTCATGGATAATATTGCTGATATAAAAATATTTTTAGATGGTTATAAAGCAAAAGGTTCTTATGATAAAAATAAATTAAAATGGTGTTTAATAAATGGTTACTGTCATTTTTATTTAATGAATATAAAAAATGCAGTATATATTGAAAAAATAAAAGAATTAATATTATCAGTAATTAATGAAAAAAATTATTAATAAATATAAAAATGTGTTATAATATTGGAACCAATGGGTGGTGAGAAAATGGCAATTAGCGATGAAGAACTAAAAACAGAAAAAAAATATTTGGAGCAAACAAAAAAAATATTAGAAAAAATGATTGATAATGCAAATGCATCAGTTAATTATAATAAAAATGATATAAATGAACTAAAAAGATTTATGTGGGATCATTTGTCTGACTATACTGATGAAGAAAGGGCAATTGCTATGTTTGAGGTTGATAATAGTGTCGATAATACAAATAAGCAAATTGATTCAATAATAAAATACAATAAGGCATTAAAATCTCCTTATTTTGGTAAAATAGTGTTTAAAGATAATGAGTTTTGTGATGAAATACCAATATATATTGGTATTGGTACCGTTAAAGATAAATTGAATTTTTATGTGTATGATTGGAGGGCACCTATTTCTAGTATGTTCTATAATTATGAATTAGGTAAAGCAAAATATGAGGCACCACTTGGTGATGTAGAAGGTGAAGTATTATCGAAAATGCAATTTAAAATTGAAAATGGAAAGATTGTAAGATGTTTTCAAAGTGCAATTAATATAGATGATGAGTACTTACAAGAAATCTTAGCAGAGTCTTCAACTGATAAAATGAAAAATATTGTTAGCACAATCCAAAGAGAGCAAAACGAAATAATAAGAAATAGTTCGGACAAATATTTAATAGTTCAAGGTATAGCTGGTAGTGGTAAAACTTCTGTAGCATTACACAGAATAGCTTATCTTTTATATAAAGATTTAAAATTGACATCAAATAATATATTGATTTTTTCACCAACTGATGTATTTTCAGATTATATATCTGATGTTTTGCCAGAACTTGGTGAAAATAATGTTTTAAAATCAACTTTTAGCGAATTTGCACTTGCTTTTTTAAAACCATATAAAAATATTGAAAGTTATTGTGAATTTTTGGAAAGGTGTTATAATGGTAGTGCAAAGAATAAGGATTTAATACAATACAAAATGTCCGATGAATATCAGAAAGATTTAGAAAAGTTTTATAATGAATATGAGAATAATATATGTTTTAAAAATGGTATTTCTCATCAAAATTTATCAGTTAGTAAAACACAGTTACAATATCTTCTTTTAGAAAAATATAAGAAATTTCCTTTAAAAGAGCGTCTTGATAGTATAACTGAATATGTGTGCTCAGAATTATTTCTTCCAAAAAAGCAATATTTCAATACTGTGAAAAAAAGAATATATGAAGCTTGCAATATTGATATTAATTATATGAACATTTATAATCGATTTCTAATGTCAATTACTACTAATAACAATAATAAGGTACAAAAAGGAAAAATAGAATATGAAGATATTACAGGATTATTATATATATATTTTAAAATTAATGGATATCCAAATTATTCTCATATAAGACAAGTTGTAATTGATGAAGCACAGGATTATACTCCATTTCAAATGCAAATAATAAAAAATATTTTTAGTAAATCTTCATTTACTATTTTAGGCGATATTAACCAAACAATTAATCCATATTACAATTATGAATCACTACTTAATCTTAATAAATTTTTTCCAAATGCAAAATATATTGAACTAACAAAAACTTATAGATCTAGTGAAGAAATAATTGATTATTCAAACTTGATTTTAGGAATAGAAAATTTGTGTGCTGTTAGAGAAAACAATAATGTACCAGTTATATTAAAAGATGTAAAAGATGAAAATTTATTAACAGTTTTAAATAATGATTTATCTAGTATGTATAATGATGGCTTGAAAAAAATAGCAATTATTACTAAGGATGCAAAACAAGCAATTAATTTATATGATATGTGTTTAAAAAGTAACAAATTGGATGTTCAACTTATTACATCTGATGATAATTGTGTGAAAAAATCTACTATTATTATTCCATCTTATTTATCAAAGGGACTAGAATTTGATGGTGTTATTTCATATAGCAATTCTGAAAATAATTATACAGAGCAAGAAAGAAATTTATATTATGTTGTTTGCACAAGAGCTCAACATAAGCTTAATGTTTATAATGAACCACAAAAAATATTAAAAAGATCTATAATAAATAATTAAAAAGTTATATAATATAATGTCTTTAGATATTTAGCCACATTGTTATAATTAAAAAATATAATTAAAAAATATAAAAATATAGAGGTATTTATAAAAAATATTAATGATTAGTTTTTTAACAATTGTAATGTGTTTAACATTAACTGGATGTGGATGTGCAAGAAAGGATTATGATATTTTAGACAAATATTGGATGACATACGATAGTAATGGATTAATGATGCAATATGTAACTATTGGATTAGAAAAATT
>CAZAPU010000006.1:0-27736 GCA_964487215.1 uncultured Mycoplasma sp.
TTAAAAAGCAATGGACCCTTAGCTCAGTTGGTTAGAGCATCCGGCTCATAACCGGGCGGTCGTAGGTTCGAGTCCTACAGGGTCCACCATTTTTTTATTTGCGGGTATGGCGGAACTGGTAGACGCACTAGACTTAGGATCTAGCGGAGTGATCCATGGGGGTTCAAGTCCTCTTACCCGCACCATTAGATATTAACTCGAACTGCTTTTGTAGTTCGTTTTTTATGTAAGTTATGTTATAATATTTTTAATAATAATTAAATTAATAAAATGAGGGAGATGATATTTTTTAAATTTTATAATTAAAGAAATAGAAAAAGATGATTTATATGATTATATGTATGTTAATACTCATGCATGGAACGAAACATATAAGGGAATCATGTCTGATGAATTCTTAGAAAAAATCAAAAAAGAACTTAATGAAAATGTTGAAAGATTGCAAAGCAAATATGAACAAACTAAAATAGATGAACCGGATTATAAAAGGTTTTTGTTATATGTTGATGGTGAACCTGTTGGTATATTTGGTGTTTGTAAATCTAGAGAAGAAAAATATTCAAAATCTGGGGAATTATGTAATATATATTTATTAAATAAAATTAAAAAACATGGGTATGGAAGAATATTATTTGAAAGAGCCAAGGAAGAATTAAAAAAGATGAATTATAACGATATGATTATTTATTGTATAAAAGAAAATCCTACTAATGAATTTTATAAATATATGGGTGGAAAATTAATTGATAAAAAAGAAAGAAATATTGGTGGCAAGGATTTAATAGTGAACATTTATTATTACGAAGAAATTTAAAAAATTATCAAGAATTAGATTTAACATTTTTATATTTTTAAAATAAAGGCTTTATGAGTTTTTTTATGCTATATTATATAAAAAAATTTAGTATTGAAATCTTTATGTTTAATATAATACATGATATACTTAAAAAGTAATTTTATTTTATAAGTATAAATTTTAATTTTTTTAATAAAAATCATATTAGAAAGTGAGTGAGAATTTATGAATAAAAAATTTAGTGATAGCTTATTATTAATAGTTAGAATATGTTTAATAATTATTGGAGTAGTATTTATTTGTTTAAGTATATTTACTGAAAAAGAAGATAATACATATTTAATTATTTCTTTATTTAGTACATCATTAGTAAATGTATTAAATATTATTGATACAAAGAAAAAAAAGTAAAATGTAAAAAAGAGAAAATATTTCTCTTTTTTATTTAATTAATATAAATTATCTGAATAATATACTGGTTCACATGTTAAATTTATTTTAAGTTTTTGTAGGTATCTTAGCTCTGCTGTTTTTAACATATAACTTGCATGTGCTTCACAACCTTCAAGATCACCAATCTTTGACATAACTTGTTCTACCATAGGATTAGTAACTGAACTTATACTTAAAGCAATAAATGTTTCAGGTAATTGTAGTGTAGTTTCATAACTATTAGGAGAATTTTTAAACTTTAATATTGGTTCTAATATTGTTGGAGATAATAATTTTATTTCATCAGGAATATTACTCATTTCTTTTATTGCATTTAATATTAAACTACTGGCAGGGGATAAAAGATCAGTTTGTTTACCAGTAATTATCTTTCCATTAGGAAGTTTTAAAGAAATAACTAGTTTATTTTCTTTTTTTGCTTTCTTTAAACAAGGTTCAACAACTTCTAAAATATTTTCATCAATATTTAATTCATTAATTAACATTTTTACTTTTTGTGGAACATCTTCATCTACTAACCCTTTTTTATAATTACCCATTTCTTGATAATATCTTCTCATAATTTCTTTTTTAGCAGCTTCTTGAATAATTTTATCATTCTTTATACAAAATCCAATCATATTAACTCCCATATCAGTAGGTGATTTATATACATCATAATTAGTAATTTTATGTAAAATAGCTTTTAATACAGGAAACATTTCTAAATCTCGATTATAATTAACTGCTGTAATATTGTATTCTTGTAGATGAAATGAGTCAATCATATTAGAATCTTTTAAATCAGCAGTAGCGGCTTCATATGCAATATTTACTGGATGTTTAAGTGGTAAGTTCCAAACAGGAAAAGTTTCAAATTTGGCATATCCAGCATTAACATTTCTTTTATGTTCATGGTAAAGTTGAGATAAGCAAGTAGCCAATTTTCCAGAACCAGGTCCTGGAGCATTAACTAAAATTAGTTTTTTAGTTGTTTCAATATATGGGTTAGCACCATACCCGTCATCACTAACAATTGTATCAACATCAGTAGGATAACCTTTAGTAAAAGTATGAATATAAGTTTTTATACCTTGACGATTTAATCTTTTTATAAATTTATCAACACTAGGTTGATTTTGATATAAAGTTATAACAACAGAATTAACAGTAAAGCCTAATTCTTGTGAACGATTAATTAATCTTATTATTTCTGTATCATAAGTAATTCCATATTCAGCACGAGTTTTATTTTTTTCAATTGCACCTGCATTTATACAAAATATGATCTCTAAATCATCCTTTAATTCTTTAAACATATTAATTTTTGAATCGCTAAGAAATCCAGGCAAAACTCTTGATGCATGAGTATCATCAAATAGTTTTCCTCCAATTTCAAGATATAATTTATCAAACATTTTAAATCTTTCTCTAATTTTTTGACTTTGTATTTTTACATATTTATTATTATCAAATCCTATCTTCATATCAAACACTCCTTATTTTTATATAATAACATTTTTTATTATAAAAAGAATAGAGTATTATTTAATATAGTAATGTGGTATAATAAAAATAGACACTTAACAAAGATATTGAAAAAAGGAGAAAAAAATGAAAAAATTATTTGTAGTAACTGGTGCATCTGGATTACTTGGAAATAATTTAGTAAAAAAACTTCTAAATTTACATGAAAAAGTTCGTGTTTTGCTTTTACCAAATGAAAAAATACAAAATTTAGATCCAAATAAGATAGAAATTGTTTATGGTGATGTTAGAAATATTGATTCATTAAAGCCATTATTCAAAAAAGAAGAAAATCAAGAAATAGTATTTATTCATTCAGCAGGAATAATTACAATATCTAATAAAAATGATGATAATGTATATAATGTTAATGTTAATGGTACAAGAAATATTGTAGAATTATGTAAAAATAATAAAGTTAATAAATTCATATATATAAATTCAGTTCATGCTATTGAAGAAAAAGAAAATAGGAAATTAATAACTGAAACAAAACAATTTAATCCAGAAAAATTAAGTGGTATATATGCTAAAACAAAAGCAATGGCCACAAATATTGTTCTTGATGCAGTTAAAGATGGATTAAATGGAATTGTTGTACATCCATCTGGTATAATTGGTCCCAATGATTATTATCCGGGAAATTTTACAGAATTGATAATTAATTTTTTAAAGAATAAATTACCTGTTATAGTTAGTGGAGGATATGATTTTGTAGATGTTAGAGATGTATGCGATGGAATAATATCAGCAATTAATAAAGGAAGAATAGGAGAATGTTATATTCTTTCAAATCAATATTTTTCAATAAAAGAATTAATTTCAATTTTAGCAACTGTAAGTAATAAAAAACCAATAAAAAAAGAACTACCAAGATGGTTTATTGTACCTTTAGCACCTTTAGCAGAATTATATTACAAAATGTCTAAGAAAAAACCATTATTTACTGCATATTCATTATTTGTATTACAATCTAATTCTAATTTTTCACACGAAAAAGCTACAAAAGAATTAGACTACAATCCAAGATCTATGAAAGAAACATTAAAAGACACAGTAAAATGGTTAATTGATAATAAATATGTATAGAATGAGTAATCATTCTTTTTCTTTTGAAATATTTATAACAATTCCAACTAAAATAATATATGATAATAAAGAACTACCACCAGCACTTATAAAAGGTAGAGTAATTCCTGTTATAGGTAAAAGTCCAATTGTCATTGAAATATTTTGGATTTGTTGATAAAATATTGCAGAAAAAAATCCTAATAATACTAATTTATTTATATCTAATTTACTATTTTTTGAAAGATTTAGTATTTTATTATTAAATAAAAACAAAAAAATTATTAATAATATAGCACCAAATAATCCAAAGCATGAAGTGAATGAAGCAAAAATAAAATCAGTTTGCAGTTCTGGAAAATAAATAGGAATATTATTAAAACCATGACCAAATATTTTACTTGAAGAGATACTTATTATGGAGTTTTCAAGTTGTATTCCAGAAGATTTACTCCAATCAATTATTCTATCAAATCTATAAAAAAAATCAGATCCTAGTGTTTTTATAAATAAATCTTGTTTAAAAAAATAAAAATATGAAACAGAACCAATAATACTTATTAATACAATAGCACCAATAACGAACCATTTAAGTTTTATACCGGCTGCAAACAACATTACAATTGTAATAATTAAATAAACAAATACTGCACCTGTATCAGGCTCTAAAAATGTTAGTATAGTAGGAATTAAGAAAATAATAAAACTTTTTAAAATAATAACAATATCACTTTTATTCTGTTTTTTATTCTTAGTAATTGTATTAGCTAAAAATAGTATCAGACCAATTTTCATAAATTCACTAGGTTGAAGAGTGCCAAATATTGGAATTTCTATCCATGCTTTTGTGCCATTTATTTCATTACCGAATACTAATACAATCAATAATAATATAAGATTTAAAATATAAATTAATAAACTATATTTATATAAATTTTTATTTCCAACTTTTAAAATAAAAAAAACTATAATAAAACCAAACAAATAAAATAATACTTGTTTTATTACTAAATTATTTGTATTTATGTAATTTAAAGTACTATATAAAGTAATTATACTTATAATAAAAAAAATAAAAATATAAAAAATAATTGTAAAATCAATGTTTTTTTTCTTATTCATATTTATATTATGTAAAAAATAGAAAAATTTATAATTATTTACATAAAATATAATAGAATTGAGGAGGAAAATATGAAAAAACTACCAAATATATTTAAACCAGATATAAATAGGGAAGTAAATAATAATGAAGCAGTATATTATTCGTTTGTTGAAGCAAAGCAAAATAACTTAAAGAAAGATATGAAAAAAACTAGAAATAGTTCACAGAAAACAATAAATTTATTAAATAGTAATGCTATTTTTAATAAAAAAGTTTTGATTAAAACAAATACAAATGAATATAGAACAGAAATATTAAGTAAAATGGGTAACAATATTATTATTTCAAATGGAAAGGTATTATCGGTAACTGATATTTTATCAATTGATGAAATATAATAAAAAAATTCATGTAAAATGAATTTTTTTAATAAAATTAATTTTAAAGACAGCTTACAAAAGTATCAGGCAAGCATCTTATGATGCAAATACAATCAATATTAACAGTAAAAAATGAATTTGTTGGAACATATGGAAGTTCAGATGTTTCATCAGGATTTGGTGCTAAAACCATAAATGTAGCACAATTGTCATTTATTTTTTCCACTCTAAATACTGAAGAAGTAGAATCTGTACCATTTAATGTATATGGCATTGATAATAATTGGCAATTGCAAGTGTATAATGTAACTGGTCTCGTATTAAAGCAACATGCATCAGTACAAATATTTCCTAAAAATGGTCTTCCACAAGAATTTGGAATATTATCTATTTGACCTGCCTCATCTTGTAAAGTTCTTATAATTTGTAAAATTTCTTTTATGCAACAATCTTGATTATTCATATATATAAACCACTCCTTTTTTTATTTCTAATATAAGATATTCGACTTTAATTAAAATGGTGTAATATTAACACCTATAGAAATTAATTTATAAAAAATGTTTTAATTTAACGGCATTTATAGTATAATTTTTATAGGTGATTAAAATGAATTTAGAATATATAATATTAATTGCAATATTTATAATTATAGTATTAGCTGTATTGAAACTAAATAAAAAAGATGTAAAATTGGATATGAATAAATTAATTGATTATCTTGGTGGAAAAGATAATATAATTGATACTGAAACCAATTTATCTAGATTTATTGTTACTTTAAAAAATATGAATATTGTTGATAAGGAAGCAATAAAAAATTTAGGTGCCAGAGGAATAGTAGAAATGGATAATAAATTAAAAATTATTTTAGGATCTGATTCAAAGCAATTAAAAAAATATATAGATGACATAAAGTGATAAAAAACATCACTTTTTTTCATATTTCGACAAAATACGACAAATAAAATTGATAATCTATTTTTGGGTGATAGATTATGTCCTTTACAGAAGAACTTTTGATAAATACAATTTTACTTTTATTTCCAATATTTATTTATCTTTTATATGTTGCATATAGCAATAATATTAGTAAAGAAAAAAATAATTATATTTTTGATATTACTACAATTTTTTCTTTATATTTATTAATAAAATATAGAATTCATTTTTCTAATATAGCATTTCTTTTACTTATAAATGTTCCCCTTATTTTAAGTCTTTTAAATAAAAGATATAAATGTTTAATAATATTAACAATAATAATTGTTACTTATCATAATGTAATATATGATATAAATATATTTAATGTAATGATAGAATACTTTTTATATTTATTATTCTTTATTTATTTTAATAAAAAAAATAAAACAAATGAATTTTTTCTTTATTCTTTTATTTTTATTAAAGGAATAATATTATCATTTGAAATATTTTATTTGATTCCATATGAAAGTAATTTATATGTATTAATATTTCAAATATTTCTAATCTTATTAGTTTTTTATGTAGTATCAAGTTTATCAATATATTTGCTTGAAAAAGGGGAACAAATTCTATCATTAAATAATGCATTAAAAGAACTAGAAAAAGAAAAAGTATTAAGAACTTCTTTATTTAAAATTACTCATGAAATAAAAAATCCAATTGCAGTCTGCAAGGGTTATCTCGATATGATGAATTATAATAATATTGAAACTGTAAAAAAATATAATGGTATTATTAAAAGTGAAATAAATAGAACTTTAAATATAATGGATGATTTTTTAGATTATACCAAAATAAAAGTTAATATGGAATCAATGGACATTGTTATGTTATTGGAAGAAACAATAAAATCTACTGAAACATTATTAAATAGTAAAAACATCGAATTAATTTGTAATATAATTGATGATGAAGTATATATAAATGGAGATTATAATAAATTAAAGCAAGTGTTTATAAATATAATAAAAAATAGTATTGAAGCAATTACTACTAAAAAAGGACATATAAAAATAAACTTAAAATCAATAAAAAATAAAGTAATAATTACAATTGAAGATAATGGTCAAGGAATGAGTAAAGAAACATTAAGTAAAATTAATGAAATGTTTTTTACTACTAAAGTAAAAGGAACTGGTCTTGGAATACCTTTATCGAACGAAATTATAAAATTACATAATGGAAAAATAAAATATGAATCAATTGAAAATAAAAAAACCAAGGTGACAATCACTTTACAAAAGCAACAATAAATAACTGATATATTATATGGACAAAACAAATATTTTGTTGTAATATGTAGATAGTAGGGAAGTGTGATTTATGAAAAAATTAAAAATATTAATTATAAGTTTTATTTTATGTATGGTTTTTGGAATAACAAATGTATCAGCAACTACAGTAACTATTGATCCTAATAACTATATTACTATGCCAAATTACTTGTTTAGCGACAAAGATACACAATTTACAATATCTGGTATAACAACATATCAAAGCTATTATCAAATACAAGATGTGAGTTCAAATACTTCATTAGTAGCTAAAATTGATGCTTTAATTACAGCACAAGTACAATATAAACAATCTTCAGATTTATATGCAAGTTCAACAGATGAAACTATAAAAGCACAGGCTGCTGCAAGTATGAATACAATTGAAGCAAATATTAATACACTAAAGGATCAAATAAAAGAACTAGTAGATAATTATGATTCAAGCGAATCTGCATGGACAACAGCAACTAATAATATAATTCCAAGTACAAATATAACTAATAAATTATATTATATTGTATGGGTAAAAGTAACTAATGAAGGAAATAGTTATTATGAATATTATCCTTATAAAGCAATTTTAGATGGTGAAGAAGCAAATATTGAAAAGACTATTAATCCTGCTACTGGAATTTCAACTGATATTTTATATATTGGAGTAGGCTTATTAATAGTAATAGGTTCATATCTAGTAATAAATAAAAACAAAGAAAGATATGAATAATAAAAAAAAGTATTGCAAAAAATGAGCAAATTTGATACAATCATATTGCTTATTTTTTTATGGCGATGTAGCTCAGCTGGCTAGAGCGTCCGGTTCATACCCGGAAGGTCGGGGGTTCGATCCCCTCCGTCGCTACCAATATAAATATATAAAGTCCTAAGGACTTTTTTATTTTAGTTCAAATTTAATATAAATGTTATATTATAAATTAATTAAATTCCTTTTTTTATTTAATTTTAATAAAAAACTTGTCTTTTTTTTTGTTTTTTGCTATAATCATTCGTAGATAAAAACAAGGAAGGAGGGATATAATATGACAGAGGTAGCAGTTAAAGGAAATTTAGACAGTGCATTAAAGAGATTTAAACAAAAATGTTCACGAGATGGAATCCCTTCAGAAATTAAGAAAAGAAAATTTTATGAAAAACCAGGTAAAAGAAGAAGAGAAGAAAAAGAAAAAAATATAAGGAATGCACAAAAGAAAAGTAGAGGCAATTATTAAGAAATTATACTTTTCTTTTTAATTTAAGGAGAAATTATGTTAGAAAGATTAAAAAATGATTTAATTACTGCAATGAAAAATCAAGATAAAGTTACTTTAGCAACATTAAGATCTGTAAAAGGATCAATGCAATTAGAAATAATTAATAATAAAAAGACTGAGAGTGATGAATTAGTACTTGATGTAATAACAAAAGAAATAAAATTAAGAAATGATTCAATTACAGAATTTGAAAAAGCTAATAGACAAGATTTGATAGATTCATATCAAAAAGAAATAGATATATTAAAAACATATTTACCACAACAATTAACTGAAAAAGAAATAGAAAAAATAATTAATGAAACATTTGAAAAAGTTAATCCAACTTCTATTAAAGATTTAGGATTAATTATGAAAGAAATAACACCTAAAGTAAAGAATAGATGTGATATGAAAAATTTAAATGAAAAGATAAGAGAAAAATTAAATAATTAATATTTAATTTTTTTTGTTTTACATAATAAACTTAAATAGGTGATATTATGTTTGAAAGAATAAAAAATTATATAAAATTAAATGAAGTAAAAGTTACATATAGTCAAAATAAAATAAATATTGTAAATTATAAGAAAATAAATATATTTGATAATAATAAAATAGAAATAAATTGTTTTAATAAAATGGTTACTATAAATGGTAATGATTTAATAATTACAAGACTATTTAATGATGAATTATTAATTGAAGGAGAAATAAATTCAATCTTTTTTGGAGAATCAAATGATTAATTATTACAAAATACAAATAAAAGGAAAGAATGTCTATCGTCTTTTTAATAAAATTATACAAGCAAAGATTAATATATTTGATGTAATATACAAAAAAGATTGTATTATATTTAAAACAAGTTATGAAGAATATTTAAAAATAATAAAAATTAATACTATATATGAAATAAGTATAATTGATATAAAAGGGAAAAAGAAAGTAAAGAAATTAGCTGGTTTTTATAAAATGTATTTAATCTTCTTTGCTATTAGCTTACTATTAATTTTGTTATATTCAGTAGTAATTATAAGAATTGATATAGATACAGATAATAAGGAACTAAAGGAAATAATTACTAAAGAATTAAAAAATAATAATATTACTATTTATACTATTGCAAAGTCATTTAATAAATTAGAAACTATTGCTAATAATATTAGAAGTAATAACAAAAACTTAATTGATTGGATAGAAATAAAAAAATTAGGAATCACTTACCAAGTAACTGTTATTGAGAAAATCACAAATAATAATAATTCTGAATTAAATAAAAATAATATAATTGCAGCCAAAAATGGAATGATTTTAGATATGTATATTAAAAATGGTCAAATAATAAAAAATCAAGGAGATTATGTTGCAAAAGGTGAAACAATTGTTAGTGGATATATTACTAAAAATGAAGAAATAAAAAATATTGTTAATGCTGATGGAAAAGTGTTTGCAGAAACCTGGTATAAAGTAAAAATAAGTCATCCTAAAGCATTAAAAGAACAAGTAAATAAGAAAGGTTATTCAGAAATAAAAATAACTTGTTTTGGCAAAGAATTTGTCATTATGAAATTAAATATTAAGAATTTAAAAAAAGAATCAATTATTAATTTGTTTAATAATAATCTATTTAAATTAACAATAGAAAAAAAATATAAAGAAAATTTAATCCAAAAGAATTATAATTCAAAAGAATTAATATTAAAAATGGAAAATTTAGCTAAAGAAAAAATAGAAAGTGAATTAATAGAAAAGGAGAAAATTTTACTTCAAAAAACTTTGAAAATAGATGCATATGATGATAGAATATATATAGAAGTATTTTTCAAAGTTTATGAGGATATTGCAGAAAAACAAGAAATACTAAATTAGAGGAGAAATTATGCTAGAAAACATTAAAGATATAGTAGATCAAACATTATCTTATACTTGGCCCATGATTGTTATATCAATAGTAATAGTTGTAAGTTTAAGAATTGTAGATATTATTATAAAAAAAGAAAAAATAGTTTTATACCAAGAATTATTAAAACTGTTTTTTATAGTATATATTTTATGTTTATTCCAAGTTGTTACATATAAAGATGTAAATTATTCTAGTACTAATTTTATTCCATTTAAAGAAATATTTAGATATGATTTTGGTAGTTATCTATTTTATAAGAATATTTTAGGTAATATGTTGTTATTTATGCCATTTGGACTGTTTGTTGCTTATTTTTTAAAAATAAATAAACCATCAGTCATTGTTATTTTATCAGTAATTGCATCTTTATCTATTGAAGTAACTCAATTAGCAATTGGAAGAATATTTGATATAGATGATATAATTTTAAATTTATTAGGTAGTGGAATTGGATATTTAATTTATAGATTAATTAATAAATTATATAAAATAATACCAGAAAAATTAAAGAAAGATTGGATTATAAATGTTTTAACAATTATATTTATAATTTTAGCAGTGAGGTTTTTAATGTTATGAAAAAATTCGAATGTTTTAATGAAACAAATATTGATTTAAAAAAAGAAATAAAAGTAATAGAAAAAGTACTAAAATTTGCTATAAAAAAAGAAAATTTAAAAGATATATATTTTAATATTATTCTTGTAGATAATCCTTATATAAAAGAATTAAATAAAAATTATCGTGATAAAGATATTGAAACTGATGTAATTTCCTTTGCTTTAGAAGATGAAAAAAAAGAAAATGTTCCTGGTATTAGATTATTAGGAGATATTTATATTTCAATTGATAAGTGTAAAGAACAGAGTATATTATATGGCAATACATTTGAAGAAGAATTATCATTTTTAGCAATTCATGGTTTATTACATTTATTAGGTTACGATCATATGAATAAAGAGGATGAAAAAATAATGTTTGAAAAACAAGATATATTATTAGGAAGGAAGTAAATATGGAAGAAAAATTAAAAGAAGTATTAAATAATGCATATGCAGTTTATTCTAATTTTAAAGTAGCTGCAATATTGGAAACTAAAAACGGTAATAATTATGTTGGAGTAAATGTAGAAAATGCTAGTTATGGTGCTACAATATGTGCTGAAAGATCTGCTATTGTCTCTGCCATTGCTAATGGTAATAAGAAAGGTGATTTTAAAAGATTAACAATTATGAACAGTAGTGATAAAATAGCAACACCTTGTATGTTATGCAGACAATTTTTTGTAGAGTTTTTTGATAAAGACATGGAAATAATTTGTTGTGATATAAATGGTAATAAAAAAGTTTATACAGTTGAAGAACTTTGTCCTTATGAGTTTTCAAAGGAAAATTTATAATGAAAAGTGGATTTGTAAGTATCGTTGGTAGACCAAATGTAGGTAAATCAACTTTAATAAATAAATTATTAAATAAAAAAATAGCTATTGTTTCAGATAAAGTAGGAACAACTAGAAATATTATATATGGAATACTCAATGAAGAAGATTATCAAATAATATTTTTAGATACACCAGGAATAAATAGACCTAATAATAAATTAGGTGAGGTATTAAATAAAAAAGCATATGAAAGTTTTCAAAATGATTTAGTACTTTTTTTAGTAGATTCATCTACAGGTTTTGGTCCTAATGATAATAAAATATTAGAAAGATTAAAATCAGAAAATAAATCTGTTATTTTAATTTTAACTAAGGTAGATTTAATTAATAAAGAAAAATTATTAAAACAAATAACTGAATTAAAAGATTTATATAATTTTATTGATATCATACCAATTTCCGTTGCTAGTAACGAAAATGTTGAAGAATTATTAGAAGTAATTAAAAACAATTTAAAAGATGATATAAAATATTTTGATGATGATATGTTCACTAATGTTACTGAAAAATTTCAAGTAGCAGAAATAATAAGAGAAAAAGTTTTAAATCTAACTAAACAAGAAGTACCACACTCAGTAACTTGTATGGTAGAAAAAATGGAATTTAAAAAAGAATCATGCAATATTATGGCTGTTATTATAGTGGATAGAGATAATTTAAAAGGAATTATTATTGGTAAAAATGGTAGAATGTTAAAAGAAATAGGAACTCTTGCAAGAATTGATATTGAAGAACTATTAAATAAAAAAGTATATTTAAATCTTTTTGTGAAAGTTATTGAAAATTGGAGAGATAAAGAAAATTTATTTGAAGAATTAGGTATTTTAGAAGAAAAAGATTAAAAATAATAAAAACAACTCATTATAATAGTAGGTGATTATAATGAAAAAAATATTATGGAATTTATTTAAGAATACAGGTAACTTTAAGTATTATATATTTTATAAAGAACTAGAAAGAGAAGAAGAAAATGAAAATAGAAAAAGTGGAAGGAATAGTTCTAAGTGATGTAAATTACTCTGAATCTAGTAAAATTTTAAATGTTTATACAAAAGAACATGGTAAGATAGGCATTATTTCTAAAGGATGCAGAAATATGAAAAGCAGTCTTAGAAGTGTAAGTAATAAATTAACTTATGGATATTTTAATATATATTATAAAGATAATGGATTATCTACAGTAATAAGTGTTGATATTATAAATGATTTTTTAAATATTAAAAAAGATTTAGAAAAAATAGGTTGTGCAACTTATTTAATTGATTTAACAAATCAAGTATTAAAAGAAAACTATGATATATTTAATATTCTTATAGATAGTTTAGAAAAAATAAATGATGGATTTGATCCATTAATTATTACTAATATTGTAGAATTAAAATATTTAGAATTTTTAGGTGTTGCACCAATATTAGATTGTTGTAGTAATTGTGGTAATGATAAAAATATAATTACAATAAGTAGTGATCATGGTGGATATTTATGTAAAAATTGCTATACTAATGAATATATTGTAGATGATAAAACAATTAAACTTATTCGTATGTTTAGATATGTGGATATAAAGAAAATAAAAGAATTAAATATACATGATAAAAACAAAACTGAAATAAATAAATTTTTGGAAGGATACTATAATAGATATACTGGTTTGTACTTAAAATCTAAAGATTTCTTAAAACAAGTAAGAAATTAATAAAAAATGTTGAATTTTTTAAAATTTTATTGTATAATCTAAAATGCAATTAAAAAAAGGAGTGAGATTATGGCAGTTCCATTTAGAAAAATATCTAAAACAAGAGGAAGAACTCATAGAGCACATTTAGCTTTAACAAAAAAAGAAACAACAACATGTCCTAGTTGTGGAGCAATAATAAAACCACATCGTGTATGTACTGCATGTGGAAGTTATAAAGGTAAAAAAGTAATAAGCGAAAATGAACAAAAATAATTGAACTGTTTTATGTATCAACATGAAATAGTTTTTTTATTGTAATTATAAATATTTGTGATATAATAAACAAATATGTTGCAAGTGGAGTGATTATATGGAAAGAGATTATTTAAAGATAATTTTTGATAATTTATCATTTGATATTAATACCTTGATTTTACTGTCTAATGAATTAAAAAAAATGATAGAATTATATGAAAAAATAAAATTTAAAAGAATAAAGAAATTGATGGTTAATGATAAATTATTTTTAAGATTAAAAGAACAAAATCCTAATATAGAAGAAGATATTCCAAATATTGATACTTACTATAATAGTTTAGATGATGAATTTTATTATGAAGTGCAAGATTTAGATTCAAATAAAACATATACTTTTAAATATAATAAAGATTTTTGTAAAACTTGTTCCTTTGTTGTAAGTATTATTGATGGATTAACAATACATGAATTTGGTCTGATAAAGACAGGTAAAATGCATTGGGCAGAATTTGCATTAACTTATGTAAATAATAAAGAAGTATCAAGAAGAAGTTATTTTGTTTCTGCATTAACTTCATTAGATGATTTAAATTCAATTTGTTCCTTAGCAAAAGATTATTTTAATGAGAAAGATATTAATAAAAAAAATATAATTATAGCAAATGCTGAAAAGGTATATTGTCTTTTATATAAAGATATAGATGAAACACCAAAACTTTCAAAAGAACAATTTGATAAATTATTTATACGATTAGCAAATAATTATGATGAAAATGAAATAAAAAACAATAATCCTTTTGAAAGAACTTTTGATGAAAAATATGATAAAAATGAAATAATGAGTCCCATATTTACAGAAAATTTTGATTTTGCATTTAAAAGTATTGGATTAGCAAATAATCTTGATTTAAATCAATTTATGCCAAAAGTAGATGAATATAATAAAATAATTTCAAAAGTATTTGGAAACTGTGAAGAGATAGTATTAAGTAAAAAATTTGCTGGTACAGCACTATTACTTCATGAAGAAAATATGCCAATTGAATTTACAACTTTTATTATTGGTAAAAATGTAAATGATTATATTTTAGGAATGGTTATACTTTCTAATGAAAAACTAATGATAGTACCATATAATATTTCTGAAAAACAAGCACAAAGAATGTTTTTGAAAAGTCCAGTGAATAAAGAATCACAGCAATTAAAAGATTTCTTTAATATAGATGAAAATTATAGATCAAGATAAGAGGAATAATCCTCTTTTTTATTGCAAAAAACTTTATTATTAAAAATATTTTGATTGTGATATAATTATATTGGTGATTATATGTTAACAGTAAAAGATTTTAAAGATTATGAAATCATTTCAATGTCAAATGGTGAGAAACTAGAAAAATGGGGTAAATATTATTTACTTAGACCTGATCCTGAAATAATTTGGGAAGATGATATGGATTTGTCTTCTATTTATGCTCATTATCATAGAAGTAATAAGGGTGGAGGATATTGGGAAAAATTAAAACAATTACCTGATTATTGGACAATCGATTACAAGAATTTACAATTTTATGTAAAATTAATGGGTTTCAAACACACAGGTGTTTTTCCAGAGCAAAGTATTAACTGGGATTATATGTTTTATAAAATTTCTAATGAAAAATCAGAACATAAAGTAAAAGTATTAAATTTGTTTGCTTATACAGGATGTGCTACTGTAGCTTGTTTGAAAGCAGGTGCTGAAGTTGTTCATGTTGATTCTAGTAAAGGCATGGTTGATTGGGCAAAAGAAAATGTAAAACTTAATGGTTTAGAAGAAGCACCAGTAAGATATATCGTAGATGATTGTATTAAATTTGTTGAAAGAGAACTAAGAAGAGGAAATACATATGATGCTATAATAATGGATCCACCTTCATTTGGTAGAGGTTCAAATAAAGAAGTTTGGGATATTGATAAAGATTTATTTAAATTAGTTGGCCTTTGCACTAAATTATTATCTAAAAAGCCATTATTCTTTATTATAAATACTTATACAACTGGTCTATCAAAAACAGTAATGGAAAATATTTTAAAGATGACAGTAGGTAAAGAACATAAAGGATTAATTTCTTCTTATGAATTAGGAATAGAAGCTAATAATGGTCTTATTTTACCTTGTGGTGTAACAGCAAGATATGAAGAATAAATTAGATATATTATATGAAGATAATCATATTATTGTGGTAATAAAGCCTTACAATATATTATCACAAGCTGATGATACTAAAGATGAGGATATGCTTACTATTATAAAAAAATATATAAAAGAAAAATATAATAAACCTGGAAATGTTTATTTAGGATTAGTACACAGATTAGATAGACCAACTGCTGGAATAATGGTATTTGCTAGGACAAGTAAAGCAGCTGCTAGATTATCTAAACAAATAACTGACAATCAATTTCATAAAAAATACTTAGCAGTTATAGATGGTGCATTAAAAGAAAATAATGGTAGTTTTGAAGATTACTTATTGAAAAACAGTGATAATAGTAGTATTATTACTACGAAGGAAAAAGGCAAATATTCTAAACTTAATTATCAAGTAATTTCCACTAAAGATAATTTATCTCTAGTAGAAGTAGAATTGATAACAGGGAGACATCATCAAATAAGAGTTCAATTTGCTAGTAGAGGTTATCCTCTATACGGAGATCAAAGATATGGTGTAGAAAATAAAGAACAATTGGCACTTTTTGCTAGTTACTTAGAATTTATACATCCTATTACAAAAGAAAAATTAATATTTAAAAAATATCCAAGTGGTAACATTTGGGATAAATTTAAGGAGGATTTATGTTAGAAATTAAGAATGTAACAAAAAAATATGGTGAAAAAATTGCTGTAGATAATATTAGTATTAAGGTAGAAGAAGGGGAAATATTTGGTTTTATTGGACATAATGGAGCAGGAAAAACTACTCTAATTAAAGCAATAGTAGGAATTCATAATTTTGATGAAGGAGATATATTAATTAATGGCATTTCTATGAAAGAAAATTCATTAGAATGTAAGAAATTAGTTGCATATATCCCAGATAATCCTGATATATATTTGAATTTAACAGGAATTGATTATTTAAATTTTATTGGAGATATTTATGAAGTTGAACATAAAAAAAGAGAAGAATTAATAGAAAAATATGGTAACTTATTTGAAATATTACCAAATCTTGGAGATTTAATTTCTTCTTATTCACATGGAATGAGACAAAAACTAGTAATTATTTCTGCATTATTACATGAACCAAAACTTTTAGTTTTGGATGAACCTTTCGTAGGATTAGATCCAAAGAGTTCAAAAGATTTAAAAGATATTATGAAAGATTTATGTAAAAATGGTACAAGCATTTTCTTTTCTTCACATGTTTTAGAAGTAGTAGAAAAATTATGTGATCATATTGGTATTATAAAAAATGGTAAATTAATAGCTATGGGAACTACTAATGAAATAAAAGGTAAAAAAGATTTAGAAAAAGTGTTCTTGGAGTTAACTGATGAAAAGTAATTTATGGTTATTATTAAAAACAAATATTATTAATTCATTTAAATTAAGAAGTACTAGTAATAAGAAAAAAATTCTTATTACAATATTTGCTTTATATATAATTGCAACTTTAGTAGTAACTTTAAGTACATTCTTATTTCAATTATTTAATATTTTAAATACATCAGGTCTAACTACTTATTATTTACCAGTTTTATTTGCTCTTGCTTCATTTTTTGCTTTTTTATTTACTATTTATAGTGCTAAATCAGGGCTATTTGAAAATAAAGATAATGATTTATTATTATCTTTACCACTAAAAAGAACCACAGTTTTATTAAGTAGATTATTATATTTAGCAATATATAATTTAATTATAGGATTAGTTTTTTTAGGGCCAGGTATATATATTTATATAACAGGTGTTGGTACAATAACATTTACATTTGTTATCGCTATTATTTTTATGATTATTTTCTTTCCAATTATTCCAACTATATTAGCTAGTTTATTTGGATATTTAATTGCAACTTTAACTGCTAAAACGGGAAAGAAAAGTGTTTTTGAATTAATATATTATACATTATTTATATTTGTATATATGCTAATAATTACTAATAGTAATAAATTATTAGTAAAACTAACAAGTAATGTAGCATTATTAAATAGATTATTAAAAATATTCTTCTTACCAATAGAAGTATTAAATAAAGCAATTACTACAAATAATTTGTTTTATGTTTTAGGATTTATAGCTATAAATATACTTTGCTTACTATTATTTGCCTTTATATTAAACAAAAGTTATTTTAAAATTATATCTAATCTTAATACACAAAAAACAAAATCAAATTTTAAGATGAAAACTCTAACTTTAAAATCACAAAGAAGAGCTTTAAAAGAAAAAGAATTAAAAAGATATTTTTCATCTGCAATATATGTATTTAATACAGCTTTTGGAGTAGTATTTCTAATTCTTGCAGCAGGAGCTAGTTTGTTTTATTCACAGGATAAAATATTAGCTTTAACTTCACAATATGAAGCTGCAAGATTAGATTCATTTTCATTAGTATTGATGTTAATACTATTTGTTTGTACAATGACCGATACTACTAATAGTTCAATTTCAATTGAAAGAAATAATTTTTGGATATTAAAGAGTTTACCATTAAAGACTAAAGATATATTTAGTGCAAAATTATTTGTAAATAGAATTATATTATTACCAGTAGCGATAATAAGCTTATTATTATTTAATGTAACTGGTTATATTGATTTTACTCAAATGATATTATTAATGATATTTACATTTTTCTATAATGGTTTTGTTTCAAACTTTGGCTTAATTGCAAATTTATTATTTCCGAATTTTTCTGCAATAAATGATACAGCTATTGTAAAACAATCAGCTGCATCATTGGTAGGAATTATGGTACCATTTGTAATTGTTATTATTGGAATGCCATTTTTATTAAGCGATACAGTAAATAAAATAAATTCATTGTGTATTTTAATAGGCCTAGCCGTATTCTTATATTTTATAACTATGATTATTATAAATACTTGGGGAACTAAGAAATTTGACAAGATAGGATAATTATATGTTATTATATTTGTAGGAGGGTTTATGGAGTTTGTAAGTTATAAAGAACAGGGTGATAATTTACAAGGAGATGGGTATTTATATCCAGTAAAAGAAGTTAAACAATATGGTGATGAAAACGAGGTGAAATACTATAAATTTCATGAATTTTCTACACCAATATATACAATAAAAGGTAATATTATAAGTAATAATTTACAGCAAAAAAAGTATGATCTATATACTGACTTTAATGATATAAAAATTATACAATCTGTTTCATCAAATTTTGCCAAAGATGTTAATTATGAAGAATTTGTTCCAGATTTTGAAGTAGATGATATATTACTTCAAAATTATAGATTTATTAATATTGATAGAGCGATTTGGAAAGACAGATTAGAAAACTTAAGGGTTTTTAAAAAATTAACTGAAAGAGAAAAGAAAGAATATCAAAAAATAAGTCTAGTAAAAAATGCTAAATCAATGCCTATAAAAGCAATACCATTATTATCTTCAATAGGAGTTGGTACAACAGTATTTTCTATAACACAAGGTGGAGATTTAAATACATTATTATATACTTTAGTTTCTGCTGGTTTATCATGGAATGTATGTATGTTAATTTTACAAAATAAACTACAATGTATTTTTGAAGAAGAATTAAAGATCAAGGAAAATAAAAAACTAATACAAACAGAAATTAAAAATATAAATAATGATTTATCTTTATCGATATATTACAATATTCTTTTAGAAGCAATAAGAAAAAGACCTAATATTGAAAATATAAGAAAATTAAATGAAGAAAGAAAAGAATTATTTAATGAAAAAGAAGATGATTTTTCTAAATCAGTTGATAATTTTGTAAGAGTTAGATAACTCTTTTTTCTTTTTCAAAAATATTATATAATTTAAATAGTGAGGTAATTATGCAATTAGAAATAAATAATAAAATGTATAATATAATTATTAATTATAAAAATAATAAGAATATGTATTTAAGAGTTAAAAATGATTTAAATATATATATTACTTGTCCTAGATATATAAGAGATAAAGATATAAAAAAATTTGTTGATTCAAATATAAATATGATAACAAAACAATTACAAATATTTGAAGAAAAAAAACAAGAAGCAAAAAATAAATTATTATTTTTGGGCTTTTCATATGATATAGAATATATTAACAAAAAAGAAGTGATTTTTGGAAATAATAAAGTATTTATTGGCAAGATGATTAATATTGAAAAATGGTATAAAAAAGAAGCAGAAAAAATATTTCAAGATAGATTTGATTATATATATAATTTATTTGAAGAAAATATTCCATATCCAACTTTAAGGATAAGAAAAATGACATCCAAGTGGGGAGTATGTAATGTAACTGAAAAGAAAATCACCTTGAATTTAGAATTAATTAAATTAGATACAAAATATTTAGATTATGTTATTGTGCATGAATTATGTCATCTAATATATGCTAATCATTCTAGTGATTTTTGGGATTTAGTTTCAAAATATGTACCTAATTATAAAAAATATAGAAAAGAAATGAAAAATATACTGTAATCCTTTCTAAATATTTACAAACATTTCATTTTAATATAAATTTATATTATAGAATAAAGTCCAATTAAGGGCTTTTTTTCTTTGTGATTTTATTCTATAATATAAGTGTGAGGTATCTATGGAAATATTAAGTAAAACTAAATTAAAAGAGATAAGTAAATTAAAATTAAAGAAATATCGTGATTTAGAAAATAGATTTATTATTGAAGGAGAACATTTAATAAATGAGGCAACTAAAGCAGGTATTAATTTAAATGTCTATGATATAAGTGATTTATCAAAAAGTGAAATAAAAACTATTAGTGATTTAGAATGTCCATCTAATATAATAGCTGTAGCAAATAAAAATGAAACAAACGAACTCATTGGTAATAAGTATTTATTGTTAGATGAAATACAAGATCCAGGTAATTTAGGTACAATAATAAGAAGTGCTTTAGCTTTTAATATTGATACAATTGTAATAGGAGATAATTCTTGTGATTTATATAATGAAAAAGTTATTAGAGGTACTCAAGGCTCAATGTTTCATATAAATATTATTCATATGAATTTAGAAGAATGTATTAGCATTTTAAAGCAAAGAAATATTACCGTATTAGGTACTAATGTAGAAAATGGTACAGATATTAATGAATTAGAAAAACTTAATGCATATGCTATAGTTATGGGTAATGAAGGAAGAGGATTAAATCAAAATATTCAAGATTTATGTGATAAAAATATTTATATAAAAACAAATAATTTATCAGAAAGTTTAAATGTTGCAATGGCAACCACTATAATTCTTTATGAATTAGATAAGAGGTAATATGGAATATATAAATGTAGGAAAAATATATACTACTCATGGATTAAAAGGTGAATTAAAAGTAAAATCAGATTTTAAGTTTAAAGATAAAATATATATAAAAGGAATGAGATTTTATATTGGAAGTAAAAAAGAATTATTTATATTAAATAATTATCGCAAACAAAATGAATTTGATTTATTAATGTTTGATTTATTAGATGATATAGATAAAGTAATAAAATATCGTGGAACATTTTTATATGTTGATAGAAAAGATATACAAATCGATACTTATTTAAATGAAGATTTAAAAAATTTTGAAGTAATATTTAATAATAATATTATTGGTAAAGTAAATGATATCATTGATGCTGGAAATGGTAATGAAATAATTTGTTTAGATAATATTAAAATACCTAAAAAGGATAATTTTATTGAGAAGATTGATATTGAAAACAAAAAAATATTAGTAAAAAATATAGAAGGATTGATGTAAATGAAAATTGATATTTTAACTCTTTTTCCAGACATGTTTACAGGATTTCTTAGTGAATCTATCATAAAAAGAGCTATTGAAAAAGAATTGATTGAAATAAACATAATTGATTTTAGAACTTACTCAACAGATCCTCATCATAAAGTAGATGATACTCCATTTGGAGGAGGATCAGGAATGGTTTTAACTTGTCAACCAATATTTGATTGTGTTGAAGATATTAAAACAAAAGAATCAGTTGTTATATTATTAACACCATATGGAAAAACATATAATCAAGAAAGGGCAAAAACTCTAAAAAATGAAAAACATTTAATAATTATTTGTGGACATTATGAGGGGTTTGATGATAGAATAAGAACTATAGTTGATGAGGAAATATCTCTTGGTGATTTTATTCTTACCGGGGGAGAAATACCAGCAATGGCAATTACTGATTCAATAACAAGATTAATAGATGGTGTAATCACTTCAGGATCGTTAGAAAGTGAATCGTTTAATAATAACTTATTAGATTATCCAACTTATACAAAACCTAGAGATTTTAGAGGTCTAACAGTACCAGATGTATTAGTAAATGGAAATCATAAAGAAATAGATGAATATAGAAAAAACGAACAACTTAGAATAACAAAAGAAAAAAGAGAAGATTTATTAAAATAGAGGTGGTTTTATGGGAATTTCTAAAAGATTTATTGTAACAAAAGATGAATTAGATAATGCTATTACTTATTTAGAATATGAGAAAATGCATGGCTTTGATGTTAAACCAAAAAATGATATTACAATTGAAAATATGATAAATGTAGAAAAAATGGTTGTAATTAATCCATCTTTAATAGAAAAATTAGTAGATAAAAAATGCAAAAGAACTTTAGAAAAAATTCTTAAAATGACTTCAATAATATATAATGAAGAAGACGATGATGATGGTGAAGAAGGATTAAATTTAATTCTTAATGAGATTCAAAAATTTAGACAATTACTAAAAAATAAATATAATGAATATATGAAAGAAAAAGAATATAAAATTCTTTTAAAGAAACTTGAAATAATTGAGAATGAAGTGAAGTTAAGAAGACTTACATTAAACATAAAAAAAGATAAAAAATTAGAAGAACAGAAAACAGAAAAAAAAGGAAAAGGTAGATAATTTTACTAGACTTTTAATGGGTTTTATGTTATGATTATGTGGTTATAAAGCAATCCGCTGATATTTTTTAAAATTATGATTGCAAAAAAATATAAAGAAGGAGTGATAGATTATGAATTTAGTTGATAAAATAGCAGCTAAACAAGTAAAAAATGATATTCCTGAATTCCGTGTTGGAGATGTCGTTCGTGTTGATTATAAAATAATCGAAGGAAAGAAAGAAAGAATTCAAGCATATGAAGGAATAGTCATTGGTCGTAGAGGTTCAGGTGTAAGTGAAACATTTACAGTAAGAAAAGAATCTTATGGAGTAGGAGTAGAAAGAATATTTCCAGTTCATTCTCCAAAAATAGCAAAAATTACTGTTATCAAAAAAGGTAAAGTAAGAAGAGCTAAGTTAAATTTCTTGAAGAATTATGTTGGCCAATATAAGATCAAAGAAAAAGGACAAAAATAAAAGCAAATTGCTTTATACTAGGAATTTATAAAATGAGTGAAAAGAAAAAAGAATATTTAGGATATTTAATAATTATTGTAGTGGTAGTTTTATTAAGACTATTTATTGTTACACCAGTAATGGTGGATGGCACTAGTATGAGTACAACTCTTCATAATAATGATATAATGATTTTAAGTAAAATTGATTATGTATTAAATGATATTGAAAGATTTGATATAATTGTTATTAGGCATAATAATGACAGACTAATAAAAAGAATTATAGCATTTCCAGGAGAAACAGTAGAAGTTGCTGATGGTGAACTTTATATAAATGGTAATTTTACAAAACAAGACTTTTTACCAAAGGGTACAGAAGAAATAGATTTTGTAGAAGAAGAACCATTACCAAAAGATTGTTATTTTGTAATGGGTGATAATAGACAAGATTCATTTGATAGTAGATATTTTGGTTGTGTTAGTAGAAAAGAAATACTAGGTAGTGCCAATTTAGTAATATTTCCATTTAAAAATTTTGGTATTAAAGAGTAAAGCCTTAAGTATAGTTTCTTAGAGGGAGGATTTTTATAAATATGCTAGATTCAAAAGAAATTCAAGTTGGAGATTATGTAGAACCAATTAGTGATTTTTTACCATCACTTGCAGAAGATAAATGTTATGAAGATTTATTTGGATTTGTAATAGAAAAAGAAAATAACATTATTACAGTTGAAGGAATAGGAAGAGGAATTATCACTAAAAGTGATATTAATAATTTCAATCTTGCAGAAGTTCCAATAGATATAGCAAAAAATAAAATAACTAGAATCAAAAAATAATATTTTTGGTTCTTTTCTTTTTATAGTATAATAATATATGTGAGTTATAAATTTGAAAGAGAGAATAAATATGAACAAACAACAAATATATGAATTTATAAAGAATAAAAATATATGGTATGAGATAACAGAACATGAAGCGGTATTTAATATGCAAGGACTATCTAATATTGAAATACCATATCCAGATTATATTGCAAAAAATATATTTGTTCATGATGATAAAAAAAGAAATTATTATTTAATAACTATTAAAGGAAATAAAAAAGTTGATTTAAAAGTATTTAGAAATAACAACAAGATAAGGCCATTGAGTTTTGCTTCTGAAAAAGACTTAGCAGAAATAATAAAATTAAAAGTTGGTTCAGTAACACCATTAGGTTTATTAAATGATAGTGAATTAAGAGTAGAATTTTATATTGATCAAGACTTTATGAATGATAAACAGATAATAGGAGTTCATCCAAATGATAATACAGCAACTTTATGGTTGAAAGTAGATAATTTAATTAACATAGTAAAAGAACATGGTAATGAAGTTCACATTGTAGATATTTAAGTGTAATAACAAGAAAATTCATTCTTACTATAGGAGGTGATTTATATGTATGGAGCTATAATAGGAGATTTAGCGGGCAGTATATATGAGTATGATCAAACAAAAAAAGTAACTCCAATAAAAATGAATAACATAATAGAAAATAATGCTTTTTATAGTGATGATACAATATTAACAATTGCTATTTTAGATGCAATTGAAAATCACAAAGATTATGAGAAATATTTAAGATTATATATTAAAAAACATATGAATTATAGACCAGATTTTGAACCATACTTTAACTCTTCATTTTCACCATCAATTATTAAATGGAGTGATGGCAAAGTTAAGGGAATAAGTAAGGGTAATGGTGCAATGATGAGAATTTCCTCTATTGGATATATGTTTGATACTGAAAAAGAAGTGATAGAAAATGTTAAATTAGCAACAATACCATCACATAATAGTAAAGAAGCAATAGACTGTGCATCAATTATTGCATTAATGATATTTTATTTTAAAAATGGAATGAGAACAGAAGAAGTATTCAATAAATTAGGTATTATTCCAGCTTATAAACCATTTACAAAGTTTAATACAACTTGTAGTGAAACTATTGATAATTGTATGTATGTAATATATAGTTCAAATAATTTTGAAGAAGCAATAAGCAATACATTATTAATGGGTGGAGATACAGATACAAATGCATGTATTGTAGGTTCAATAGCTGAAGCACAATATGGAGTAAGAGATGATTTAATTCAGGAAGTAAATAATAAAATTCCAAAAGAATTCATTAAAGTTTTAAAAAGAAGTAATAAATATTAAAATTATATTAACAAAAATGAAAAGAAAAGATTGTTATAATAAAAGATTTAAATAATTTTAGTAAAATAAAAGATACAATAGATATAGGAGATAATATAATGAAACATGAAATGAGATTAAATAATGAACCTTTTGAACTAATTAAAAATGGAACAAAAAATATAGAATTAAGATTATATGATGAAAAAAGGCAACTATTAAAAGAAAAAGATTTTATTGAATTTGTTAATAGAAAAACTAATGAAAAATTAGTTGTTGAAATTGAACAATTATTTATTTATCCATCTTTTGAAGAGCTATATAAGCATTTTGATAAAGTTGCAATAGGCTATGGTAAAGATGATATTGCAAATTATAAAGATATGGAAAAATATTATTCAAAAAAAGAACAAGAAAAATATGGAGTAGTTGGAATAAAGATTAAAAAACAATAAAGAAACAGATAATAAAACAAACATTAACTGGTTGGTATTGGATTTTTGGAATATATTCTAAAGCCTTACATTTAAAGAAATTTGTGAAAAAAAGTTATTACACTTTTCATATAAAAGTAGTTAAAATTAAATGAGAATAGTAAAAAATAAGATAAAAAGAAAATATTTTAAATAGGAGAATATGCTATGAAAAAATTAGGAACAAAAAAATTAGAAACTAACAGACTAATCTTACGAAAAGTTATTTTAAATGATTTAGATAATCTATTTGATAATTGGGCGAGTGATATTATAACAACAAAGTATTTGACATTTAAAACACATGAATCAAAAGATGAAACATTAAAATTTCTTAATTATTGGCTAAATAAATATGAATCTGCCGGTTTTGAATGGGTAATAGAACTAAAAGATAATCATCAGGTAATCGGAGTAATTAGCGGAGATACATCATATAAATATAATTGTGTTGAACTTGGATATAGTATATCAAGTAAATATTTTAAGCAAGGTATAATGACAGAAGCCTTAGACAAAATTATTAATTACCTTTTAAATGAATGTGATTGTAATGTAGTTGAAGCTATAATTCCAAGTCAAAATATAGGAAGCATAAAAGTTGCATCAAAAGTAGGAATGGCTTTAGAAGCAACATTAAAAGATCGATATAAAGATAAAGATAATAATATTCAAGATCTATTGATTTATTCAATATTTAGAAAATAAATTTAATTTATAAAGCAGATTATATATCTGTTTTTTTGTTATGTGAATATATGCAAAAGTATGATATAATACAGTAAGAAACCAAGGAGGTAATATATATGGCAAAAGATATGTATCAAAAAAAAAGAAAGAAAAGAAGCAAAAACTAATAATACTGAAATAAGTAATAATAAAACAAATATTAACTGGGATATCAGCACGTATGCGAAACCTCACTCAAATCCTTATGAAATAAGGAAAAATGAAAAATAGTTTATTACATATTTAAGAAAAAAAAGGAGATAAAGTGTATGTATAATATTAAAGATTGTATTTCAAATGCAAATGATTTTTATAATACTGCTTGTGAAATAGATAATAAAAGATTAGCATTTTCCTATAAATATGCTTCTGTCTTTGCAACAAATTTAGCATTTGCTTGCGAACTATATCTGAAGGCTATTCTTATGAGCGAAAAACAGAAATTATATATTATTCATAAATTAGATGATTTATATAATCAAATATCATCTCAAACAAAAGCAAAGTTAGAAACTGAGTTTAATAGAAATGAATTTGGTTATATATTAGATCAATCCTTGAAAAAATGTAGTGATGCTTTCACAGATTTTAGATATTTATATGAAAATTCTGATAAAAAAAAATTATATTATTTGGAATTAGGGCTCATTGCGAATTCCTTAAGAACAATATGCAAAACA
>CAZAPU010000007.1:0-27040 GCA_964487215.1 uncultured Mycoplasma sp.
AGAAGATATTTAAGAGATAATAATTGTATTAGAGTAAGTAGGAGTGTAAAAGATATTGCATATAAAACATTAAAATTAAAGGATGAGTTAACAGTAAAAAATGGAGTTGAACCTACAATTACCCAATTAGCAAAGCTTTTAGAAATTGAAGAATCAGAAATTATTAATGCATTAGAATCATTAATGCCTACAATAAGTTTATTTGAACCTATTTATAATGATGGAGGAGATACAATATATTTATTTGATCAAGTTGAAGATAAAAAACAAGATCAGGATTTGGATATGAAATTTGCTATAGAAAAAGCCATAGATAAATTAACAGATAGAGAACAATTCATATTAGATCAAAGATTTTTTATTGGAAAAACTCAAATGGAAATAGCAGAAGAAATAGGCATAAGCCAGGCTCAAATATCAAGATTAGAAAAAAATGCTTTAACCAGGATAAAAAAGCAACTTTAATAATACAATTAAATAGGTGGTTCTATGAGACTTTCAGAGTTACAGCATAAAGACATAGTAGATTTAAATGGTAAAAAAATTGGTAATATTATTGATGTTAAATTAGATGAAGAAGGAAAACTAGTTTCTTTAATCATTGAAGAAAAAAAGAATATATTTAGAATTGCTAGTAAAGATGGTGAATCAGAAATAACTTGGGATAAAATAGAAAAAATTGGTGAAGATGTTATTTTGGTAAGATTATAAAAACTATTTTATAGTTTTTTTTCTTTAAAACATGTTATAATTTTAATAGGTGAAATAATGAAAAAAAGTGAAATAAGAATTATTCTTTTAGTTTTGTTTTTTTGTAGTATTGATCTTATATCAAAAGCAATTATATTGAAAACTGGTAATGTTCTATATAATAAAACTATAATTAAAGATTTCTTTTCAATAGTATTAACTAAAAATACAGGTGCTGCTTTTAGTTTTATGACTGGATATTCATGGGTATTTGTAATAATTGCTATTTTAGTATTAATATTTTTTATAAAATACTATATTAGTAAAAGAAATTTAAATAAATTAGAAATTATTTCTTATTCATTACTTATTGGTGGAATTCTTGGTAATTTAATTGATAGAATAATTAATGGATTTGTAGTAGATTTTTTAAGTTTTAAAATATTTGGATACTATTTTCCAGTGTTTAATTTTGCAGATACTTTTATAGTTATAGGTTCAATTATATTAATAATTAGTACAATTAGGAGTGATAAAAATGAAGTTAGAAGTAAATAATGATGAACTTGATAGATTAGATGTATTTCTTACTAAGAAAACGGAGTATTCTAGAAGTAAAATACAAAAATTAATAAAAGATTCTTTAGTTTTAGTAAACGGTGAAGTTGAAACAGCTAATTATAAATTAAAAGTAGATGATATAGTTGAAGTATTAGAATTTGAGGATGAAAATTTAGATATTGTGCCTGAAAAAATGGATTTAGATATTGTATATGAGGACGAATATTTATTAATAATAAATAAACCAAGTGGAATGGTTGTTCATCCAGCAGTTGGAAATTATTCACATACTCTAGTAAATGGACTTTTATATTATTTTAATACTTTAAGTAATAAAAATAGTATTAGACCAGGAATTGTTCACCGCTTAGATAAAGACACAAGTGGATTAATGATGGTAGCAAAGAATGATTTAGTTCATGAAAAATTAGCAGATATAATTCAAAAAAGACAAGTTGAAAAAAAGTATATTGCACTTGTATGGGGTGTGGTTAGACATGACAAAGGTACAATTAATGCACCTATTGGAAGAGATGCTAATAATAGACAAAAATTTGCAGTAACTGATATAAATGGTAAAGATTCCATTACTCATTTTAAAGTGTTAGAAAGATATAAAGAAGCTACATTAATAGAATGTACATTAGAAACTGGAAGAACTCATCAAATCAGAGTACATTTAAATTATATTGGACATCCTATTGTAAATGATCAAGTATATGGAAATAGAAAAATAATAAATGATGATTTTGGACAAATGTTACATTCAAAAAGTTTAAGATTTATTCATCCAATTACAAATAAAGAATTATATTTTGAAATTGAACCACCAAAAGAGTTTGAAAAAATTGTTGAAGAGTTTATATAAATTAAGGAGATAGTATAAACGAAAATATTTAATCATTCTATTGTTGCAAATGAAAGCAATGTAAATAATATAGTAAAATCTAGAAAAAAAACATTAATTGTAAGTATTATTTTAATTTTATTTTTTAAATAAAGGGTTTAATTATAATAAAATATATTGTATAATACTATTTATTAAAAAGAGGTGATATAAGTGGAAGAACAATTTGATAAAAAAGATGTAATAGTAATGAAATTATTACATTACTTTATTACAGAAAAAAATTATAATCCAGTTGTATTACGAGGAGCAAAAAATGAAATATGGTTGGAAAATATGGAATCTGATTATAAGATTGTTAGAATAGTATCCAATTATATTCATAATGATGAACAACTTAACTTTGATTTGTTTAAAACTAAAAGAATAGTAAGAGATATTAAAATAAAAACATTTAATTTGAAAATGAATGTATTAAGTATATTTACTGATTTAGGAGATAATGTTAATTTACAATCTGAACCACATATTGATTGTGTTTATCTAGAAAATGAAAAAGATATAAAGAAATATAATTTTTTATATAAATATTTTCCTGATATAGATAAGAAAATGACTTTTACTGAAAAAGGATTAAATTTATTTATGAAAATAACTTCTGAAATAAATGAAAAAAACAAAAGTGAAGCAGAAAAGGTTGAAAAAATATTTACACCTAAAAAACCAATTGTTGTAACAATTTTAATAGTAATAAATGTTTTAATATTTTTATTTGGAATTCTATTTAATGCGAGTGATTATTTAGTTCAATTGTTTTCAACTTATGGTCCTCTTATAAGAGTAGGACAATATTATAGACTTTTGACAGGAGCTTTTATTCATGTTGAATTATTCCATCTTTTATTTAATATGTATGCTTTAAAAATAATTGGTAGCCAAGTAGAAAGTTTCTTTGGTAGTTTTAAATTTTTAATCGTATATTTATTTAGTGCAATAACTGGAAGTTTACTTTCTATACTTTTAAATGGAAATGTTCCAAGTATTGGTGCTAGTGGAGCAATATTTGGATTATTTGGTGCTATGTTATATTTTGGATATTATTATCGTGTTTATTTTGGTAATACAATTATTAAACAAATGCTACCAATAATAGCAATTAATTTATTAATTGGATTTACTTCATCAGGAATAGATAACTTTGCTCATATTGGTGGTTTAGTAGGTGGAATTTTATGTTCCATGATAGTGGGATTATCAGATAAATCAAATAATAATAGTAAAATAAATGGTATAATATTAACAATTATATTTTTAGCATTTCTATTATTTATGAATTTTGTATATATAAAATAAGCATTAATTATTAATGCTTTTTATTATATTGAAAATATTTATTTACTTTTAATATTTATTTAATATAAAATTGTATGTGGGAGGGTTTATGAAAAGGTATAAAGAAACATTGAAAAAGCACAATTTTATTTACGATGTAGTAGAATTTTGGTTGAGTGATAAAAAATATGAATATTATATGTTATCATTAATTGATAATATGGATACTATTTTTGAATTTGAAAATAAATCTATTGCAGAAGTAGTATTAGAAAAATTTTGTAATTCTTGTAAGGAAGAATTAATTAATCAAAAAAGTAATGTTGTAGATAAAGAATACTATTTAAAAATATTTAATAGAATTTATAATCATAGTAAGTATGAAAAGAAAGATATTGAAAAAATAAATGAATTAATAGAGAATCTTAATCAATTTGTTATTAACGGGAAATACAAATTAGAAAGAAAAGCAAAATTATTTTCTTCAATAGACAGATTAACAAAAAAGCCAGAAAAAGTAGCAGATTTATCTTTAGTTGATAAAGCAGATATTAATGAACAATTAAGTTATTTTAATTCATATATTACAGATGCAATAAATGATAATACAAGAATTAATTTAACTGATGAAAACACATTTTTAATAGGTGATAATAATGGTAATTTTAATCAATATGCATATTCCTTTTCTTATGCAGATGATTGCTCTATTTTATTAAAAATACATGTCATTGATATTAATTCATTAATGTATGAAGACACACCATTATATTTGGATATGAAGAACAACAATAGACTAGATGATAGAGCTATAAAATTAATATCTTTAAAACAAAATAAAATTAGTCCAACTATAACATATCAATTATGTATTGACTTTAAAGGAATAATTAGAGATTGTAGAATTTATAAAAGCAAAATAAATCCTAACATAATCGTAGATTCTACATTAAGTTATGAAAAAATAAAACAAAATGAAAATTTAAAACCATATTTATATGCTTATAAAATATTAGAAAAATATTATGAAAAAGATGCCAAATGCACTACGATCAATGATATTGATAATACATTAGTAGATATTTTAAATAATTCAATAAATAGAAAAATAAGAGATTATGAAGTTCCATTTATTTATAAAATTCATGAAAATCAATCTCCTACAAATATATTAGATCAAATTACTAATTTAAATTGGTATATGTTTAGATTAACAGATAAAGATTTTAATACTATTTATAATATAATTTGTAATAGTAATAATAAAAAAGCAAGATATTCATTAAATAATATTGGTCATTATGCTGAAAATAAAAAAAGTATGTTGAATGTTACAAAACCAATATCTTTTATAGGATTAAAGCTTCAAGAACTAATTACTAATATTTTAAATAATAATTATTCAAAAAAAGAATTAGTTGATAAATATAATGAAGAATTCTTAGAATTAGTTAATTATTATAATAAAAAATTTTATGATATTGATGAGAGCGAAACAATAGAAAAACCAAAACAAAGAGTAAGAAATTAACAAAAAGTGTTAATTTCTTTTTTTATTTCATAAATCGTATTTTATCGACAGACTTGTTTTATATAATCTTTTTAAAGAAGGGTGATAAAAGTGCTAGACATAGATATGGAATTTAAGAAAGGAATACTTTTTGTAAGATTAAAAGGTGTTTTAAATGGGGATACTTGTACAATTTTAGAAGATCATTTAACATCATTAATAACAAATAATGGTATAAAATATGTTCTATTAAATTTAAATAATTTAACATATGTAGATAAATATGGAATAAATATTATTTTAAAAAACTATATAAATATTTCTTGTAATAATGGAAAACTTATTATTGTAGGAATAAATAAATTATTTGATTATAATGTTAATGTTATTGATAATTTATATCAGATAAATGATGAAACAACAGCATTTAATTTGGTGAATATATGAGTATAGATAATATTTTAGAATATGAAGGTATAGTTTATTTAATTATAAATAAATATACTAATTATTTTGATAAAGATGATTTATATCAAGTAGGTATGATTGGTTTGATCAATGCTTGTAAAAATTATAAAACTGATCAAAATACTAAATTTTCTAGTTATGCTTATTTTTATGTTTTAGGAGAAGTAAATAAATATATTAGAGAAAGTACTACTTTTAAAGTAAGTAAAGAATTAATAAAACTTAATTCTTCTATTCAAAAAGCAAGAAATATATTACAACAAAAATTACTTCGTGAACCTACTAAATTAGAATTATCTTTATATTTAGAAATAGAAGAAGATAAAATAGTAGCGGCTGAAGAAGCTAATAGTTTTGTTTCTAGTTTAGATGAATTAAATGATGAAGAACAAGATTTATATAATCAAGTATATTGTTTAGAAAATGGATATAATGAAGATATATTAGATTTAAAAACAGAATTAAATAATTTAGATAATTTTTCAAAAAAACTTATTGAAGAAAGATACTTTAATGAAAAAAGTCAAAGTGAAACATCTAGTGTTTTAGGAATAAATCAAGTAGCAGTCTCAAGACAAGAGAAAGAAATATTAACAAGATTAAGAACAAGGTTAAAATAATCTTGTTCTTTTTGAATAAAATAAAAGATATTTATCATAATAATAGTGGTGATTTTATGGAAAAAAAAGAATATGAAGAATTAGTAAAAAAGCACAATCCTAATGAACAAAGATTTCTTAATATAGTTAGAGCATTTATAGTAGGTGGTTTATTTGGAGTACTTGGTAATTTCTTAATAGATTTTTATTCTAAAACATTTAATATTTCTAGTAATAATGCTAGTGTATTTATGATTATGACTCTAATATTTATTGCTTGTTTAGGGACAGCTTTGGGATTTTTCGATAATTTTGTTAAATTTGGGAGAATGGGTGTAATAATACCAATAACAGGTTTTGCCCATTCAGTACAAAGTGCTGCTTTAGATTATAAAAACGAAGGTCTTATTTATGGAATAGGAAGTAATATTTTTAAATTAGCAGGTAATGTAATACTATATGGAGTTTTATCTGCATATATTTTTGGATTAATAAGATTTTTAGTAATGGGAGGTTAAACATGACTTTTAAATATGATAATGTTTTTGTAAATGAAACAGCTACAGTAGCAGGACCATTAGAAGCAAAAGGACCAATTGGGAAAAGTTTTGATAAAACTTATGATGATTATTACTTTGGTTTAAAATCATTAGAAAGTGCCGAAGTAAAATTATTTAGAGAATCTCTTGATATCTTACTTCGAAAATGCAATATGATTAACGATTCTATAGATTTATTAATAGCAGGAGATTTGTCTAATCAAATAGCAGTTTCCTGTTATGGTGGTTCACCATATAAAATACCTTTTTTAGGAGTCTATTCTGCCTGTGCTACAACAATGGAATCAATAATAATTGGATCAAGTTTGATTGAAAGTAAAAAAATAAATAATTGTATTTGTACTACATCTTCGCATAATTTAGTTAGTGAAAAACAATTTAGAAATCCAATTGAATATGGAGCACCAAAACCATTAACAGCTACTTTTACAGCAACCGGTGGTGCCAGTGTTTTACTAAGTAATAAAAAATCAAATATAAAAGTTGAAGCTGCTACAATAGGTAAAATGATAGATATAGGATATAATGATGCTAATAATATGGGAGCTGCTATGGCTCCAGCTGCTGCAGACACTATATTTTGGCATTTAAAAAATTTAAATAAGACAGTAGATGATTATGATTTAATTCTTACTGGAGACTTAGGTAAATTTGGAAAAGATATATTAAGAGAATATATTAGTAAACAATATAAAATTAAATTGGATAAAAATTACGATGACTGCGGAACAATTTTATATGATTTAAATAAACAAAAGGATATAACTGCTGGTGGTTCTGGTCCTGTATGTAGTGCACTTGTGAATTATGGTCATATCTTTAATTTAATGAAAGATAAAAAATTAAAAAAAGTATTATTGGTAACAACAGGTGCATTATTTAATCCTACATTTCTATATCAAAAAGAAAATATTTTAGGCATAGCACATGCAGTAAGTTTTGAGGTGGTAAAATGACATATATATATTCATTTCTATTTTGTGGAGCTTTATGTGTTATTGCACAAATAATTTTAGATAATACTAAACTTACACCTGGTCATATTACAAGTTTATTTGTAGTAATTGGATCATTTCTAGATGTATTTAACATTTATGATAAAATAATTGCTACGGTAGGTGGTGGAGCTTTAGTACCAATAACTAGTTTTGGTCATTTACTAATCCATGGAGCTATGGCTAGGACAACTGAGTCAGGAATGGCTGGTATTCCAATGGGAATGTTTGATTTAACTTCTGCAGGAGTTACAAGTGCTATAGTATTTAGTTTTATTCTTGCAATAATATTTAAACCAAGAGATTAAATTCTCTTTTTTATTTTAAAATAAGTTGAAAAGTAAAAAAAATAAAGATATAATTATATTATAAAATAAAGGAGTATGTGTTATGGATATTCAAAAAAGAAATGTAATTATATTAACAATTATTGGAATAATTATATTAATTGTTATGACATTTGGTGTCACATATGCAATGTTTATGTATACAGGAACTGGAACAAAAGAAAATGTTATTGTTACAGGAAGTGTAGAAATGAACTATGCAGAGAGTAGTAAAATAGAATTAACAAATCAATATCCAATGAGTGATGAGTTAGGATTAATATCAACTGATGAAAATAATGAAATGAAATTTAGTATTAATGCAAGTATAAATGCAGAAACAACAGTTAATTATGCTATAGCAATAGATGCAATAATAGAGGGGGAAACTTTAACAGAAGATTTTGTAAAAGTATACTTGTTAAAAGGAGATACAGTAGTAAGTACATTTATAAATGGAGAAGGAAAAAAGATTGGTGATTTAAAATCATCTAAAATAGAAGGTATTTTAGGTGGCTATGTATTATATACAGATTCATTTACAACAAGTGGAAGTCAAGAATATACGATAAAAGCATGGGTAAGTGATGATTATAAATTACCAACGATAGTAAATGGAAATAATAGTTCAACAACTAGTGAGATTTTTAAGTTTAAAATTAAAGTTGTAGCAACAGATGCATTATTAACAGTAACAAATACAACTATTTAGTAATAAAGTATGTGTAATTATACACATTTTTATTTTGTAATTATATGAAACTATGATAAAATTTAAATAGTAAGGTAGTGATAATATGGATGATCTAAAATTTGAAATAAAAAAAAGTAATGGCCAAATAATTCCATGTGAAGTTATTTTTACTTTTGAAGATAATAATATTAATTATGTTGTATATACAGATAATAAATTAGACCAAGATGGAGATTTAAATATTTTATCATCTAGATTTGAAATTCAAAATGATAAAGTTGTTTTATCAAACATTGAAACAGAAGAAGAATATGCCTTAGTAGAAAGAAAAATAGCAGAAATAGTAGGTGACCAATAATATGGAAATAGTAATATATATTAAGGATAATCAACTTGTTAGCAAGATCAATTCTAATAATAATCAAACGAGCTACACGACAGAAAGTACAATAAAGTTTTTGGATAAATTACAAACTAAAACAATAAATAATGTAGTATTAAAAGATAATGTTGTTACTTTCGTAGTAGATGGATTAAATGTAAGAATAAATGATTATAATAGATTAAAAAATATTTCTTATTTATATAAAATTAATGAAAAAATTCCAGTATCAGTAAATGATAAAAAAAATAATGCAAAAGAAAAATTAAAACAATCTAAAAATATAAAACTTAATAGAGCTCTATGTGTTGGAATTGGTACTTGTGTTGTAGTTTTTGGTATGGCAATTTTTGCCCCAAAAAAGAATACAGTTCAAGCAGAAAGTAATTATCAAACTATCAAACCAAGTGAAGATATTAAAAAAACACCTGAAGAAGATGAATATGAAATAGTAGAATCAACTGACGATAAAGAAATTGAACAAAACTTAGAAGAAGAAGTTAAACAAGAAGTTCCGATTGAAGAAAAAGAAATTGAGCCAAATTTTACAATTAATTTATTTTATGAAGATTTATCAGAGACTGAAAAAGCTATTAATACAAAAGAAAATTATGGTGATATAATCGCAGAATATGCTAATATGTATGGAATAGATCCAAATTTAATGATTGCATTAGCAACTCAAGAAAGAGGAACTCATTCTTCTGTTATGGATTCAGGAGGAGCAACAGGAATTATGCAAATTCAAAATAGTGTTTTTGTTGGACATACTATAGAAGCTTTTAATTACAAAACTAATTCTTATGATAAATTATCCATAACTAATGAAAATATTGGTGATTTAGAAACTAATATACAAGCAGGTTGCATGATTTTTCAAAAAAATCTAAATTATATGGATAATAATTTATTGGCAACTCTTCAATGCTATAACATGGGTTATGGTAATATGGATAGTATTTTAAGCAGTTATCAAGCAGAAACTGGATTATCAAAAAAAGAAATATTGAATAATCCAGAAGATTTAGGATGGTTAGATTGTAGAAAACAAATTTTTGTTGGTGATCAAAACTATGTAGAACATGTATTATCTTGGTTAGGTACTGATAAATATTTAACTATGAAAACTGAAGATGGTAGTTCAGTAATTTTAAATGTGAAAAACAAAGCAAATGTGAGATTATCTTAATTGATAATTTTATGTTATAATAAACATTATTAAGGTGTGATATAAGATGGAATATAAATTTGTAATAAATGATTTTGAAGGACCACTTGACTTACTTTTACATTTAATAAAAGAAGCAAAAATGGATATTATGGATATTGAAATTGTATTACTTACAAATCAATATTTAGATTTTATTAATAGTATGGAAAAAATGAATCTAGTTGTAGCTTCAGAATATTTAAGTTTGGCAAGTGAATTAATTTATTTAAAGTCTAAATGCTTATTACCTCAAAAACAAGAAGAGTTAAGTGAAGATGAAGAATATATTGATGCAAAAGAAAATTTGGTAAATAGATTATTAGAATATCAAAAATATAAAGAAATGACAGGTACATTTAAAGAATTAGAAGAAAAAAGAAAAGAAATATTTACTAAGGTACCTTCTAATTTAAAAGATTATTCTGCTAGTGAAATAAAACTAGGACAAGATATTTCTTTAGATGATTTATTACAAGCTTTTTCAAAATATTTAGAAAGAAAAAGATATATGGAGCCTGTGACTACTAAGATAACGGGTAGGGAAATTTCTATTGAAGAAAGAACTGAAAGTATTAAAAAAATTTTGAAAGCAAGAAAAAAAGTAGAATTTTTTGAACTTTTTGAAGAATTTTCAAAACCATATGTAGTTGCTACTTTCTTATCAATATTAGAAATGGCAAAAAATAATGAATTAATTATTGTGCAAGAAAATAATTTTGATAAAATATACTGTGAGGTGGCAAAATGAAAGCAGTTTTAGAAGGACTATTATTCATTGTAGGAAATGAGGGTTTAAACATAAATCAAATTTGTGAAATATTAGAATTAGAAGAACCTGAAGTTTTAGTTTTAATAGATGAATTGATAGAAAATTATAGTAGTGAAGATAGAGGAATTGAATTAAAAAAACTTGGTGATACTTATAAATTAACCACTAAAGAAGTACATAAAGCTTATTATCAAAAATTAAGTGAAATTAGTGATGTAAGAAATTTATCACAATCAGCACTTGAAACTTTAGCAATAATTGCTTATAATGAACCTATTACTCGTTTACAAGTTGATCAACTTAGAGGAGTAAATTCATCTCAAATAATTAGATCATTGGTAGCAAAAGATTTTGTTAAAGAACTTGGAAAGGCTGAATCACCAGGTAGACCTAATTTATATGGAATAACAAAAGAATTTTTAGATTATTTTGGTTTATCTTCAAGAGATGAACTTCCTAAATTTGAAGAAATAAAACAAGATGACAATATTGAGTTATATACTTCAAAGTATAGTGAAGAAGAAGTTTTATAAACTTTTTTTGCCTGTGTGATGGAATTGGTAGACGTGCTGGACTCAAAATCCAGTGATAGCAATATCGTGTCGGTTCGAGTCCGACCACAGGCACCATTAGATATTTACTCGAACTGCTTAGACGGTTCTTTTTTATGCAAAAATTTACAATAAAAATTCCTAAAAGCAATAAAAAAACAATTACAGTAAAGTACTGTCTGAAAAGCCAAAAAAACAGTAAAAAGTTAATATATTAGAAAAATATAATAATTAAAAATTATGATATAATTATTTGATTGATATACAGTAATTATATTGAAAAACTCGAATATTTATGATATGCTCTTTTTAGATGAAGGTTTAAGGAGGAATAAATATGGCATTGATTAAATGTGAGGATTGTGGAAAAGATGTGTCTGATAAGGCTATACAATGCCCAAATTGTGGTGCCCCAATTGCAAGTAAAAAAAATGATGTTATGATAAGATTTCCAATTTGGAAAGGACAAATGTTTAATAACAAATGTTATGTATATGATAAGGATACAAATGAAGAAATTGTTAGTGGAAGACAAGGTGAAACAGTTATATTTCATTGTGAAGAATCTAGAAAAATATATATTGTTGTAAAAGGTTCATTTGGGCAACCAGAAACTACTGTTAATCCAGGCGATAGATATGATGTTGGATATAGAGGATTTGGAAAAATATATTTATCAAAAGTAGATACAATTTCTGGAAATGCAAATTCAGATGGATTGAATGCTTCTATCGGAATATTCAAAGATTTATAATGTTTCAATTCATTCAGTACTTAAATTAGTATTAAAAGTACTGATTTTTTTATCAAAAAAATCCAGAAAAATTCCAGTACTTGACTAACAGAAAAAAACCAGGTAGTATATTGTTGACTAACGAGAAAAGTGTCTTATTAACAGTTCAGATAAGAGAACACAAAGGCACCAGTGAACTTTCTGTTCTAACTAATAGAACAATTAAATACACATGAATTTCAGAAGTGAAATTGATTTTTTTGTAAGAAATTGAAAAAGTGTATGTTAAATATAATAAAAAGAGAGTTAAGAATTGAAGAAAGACTAAAAAAAAATAGAAGTAATATGTGGATTTTGTAATACCAAACCAACATTTATAAATGGTAGTATTAGAAAAATAGGTAGAATTATATCTCTAATATTTACAGCAACTTCTCATATTGATATAGTAGAAACACAACTTGATTTACTCTTTAAAAATATGAAAAGTTTTGAAAATATAGAAAATTTAAAAACAACATATTCAAAGCACTATATTACTGAAGTTGCAGAGAAGCAAATTGAAAAAAGAGATAAAAAAAACATATTAGAAATAAAAGTGGTATGAATTTGGAAATTGATGATATTTCTGATTAAATTTATGGTATAATCTATACATATAAAAAATTTTATGGAGGAAGTGGAAATGGACATATATAAACAAGTTTTTGATACAAGTAGAATTGACAATTCTCAAAATAGTGAAAAATTAATATGTCAGTTCAAAAAGAAATGGGATTCTAGAATAAAATATGTTATCACATTTACAAAGGATAATGAAAAAGAATCTGTCATGAAATTATTGCTTGATCAAAAAGATACAGAATATATAGAATTACTAAAAAAATTAAATATAGTAACTGAATTTCCTGATAGTTTATTATCGACAATGAAATGTATATATGTAGGAAAAAAAAGTTTATATCAACACTTTTTAGATTACAGTACAAGAGGTCATTGTGTTTCTATGAGTACTGCATTACTATTTGCTTTTCCATCTGATGTTAATTTGTATAAGGGGATTATTCAAACACCTCTATTAAATTTTCAACATCAATGGTTAGAACATAATGATAAAATATATGATACAACAAGGCATTTAGTGTTTCCAATAAAATATTACTATGAAATTTTTAATCCATTAAATGTTAAATCAGTTACTCTAGATGAAATTGAACAAATAAAAATAAAACCATTATATGAAATAGAAATTACAGATCCAATAAATAAAATTAGATAATACAATATTAAAAATTGATGTGTATGAGTTGTAGATAACTACACTTCTTGCACCATTAGATATTTACTCGAACTGCTTAAGCGGTTCGTTTTTTAATTTATTTATGATATAATTAATATGCAATAAGGAGATAAAAATATGAAAATTTTAATTATTTGTAGTAAAAAATTTTATGATAAAATTTCAAGTATAAAACAAGTTTTAGAAAAGTATGGGAATGAAGTATTTCTTCTCAATTGTTATGATAATCCAAATACTGAGTATGAAATGCAATCTCTTGGAAAAGAAGAACATATGAAGTTTAAAGCTGCAATGTTTAGAAAAAGTGAGGAAACAATTTTAAAAATGGATGCAGTATTAGTATTAAATTTTGACAAGGAAAAAAATGGTGAATTATTTAAAAATTACATTGGTGGTGCAACATTTTTAGAAATGTATGATGCATTTAAAATGAATAAAACAATATATATGTACAATGATATTCCAGAAGGTATATTAAGAGATGAAATTATAGGTTTCAATCCTAAAATTATTTTTGGAGATTTATCTGAAATAAACAAATTGTAAAATAATTATTTTATAAGTGATATAATATTTCCAGAAAAAAGACCAGAAAGTACTGCCTGAAAAAAACCAGGTAGTATGTTGTTGATTAACGAAAAAAATCTCTTATCAACAGCTCAGATAAGAGAACACAAATGCACCATTAAGATTTTAACTCAAACTATTTTTTTATTCTGTTTTTATATATTTTTACAACCAAAAGGAGTCATTTTAATATTTAAATAATATTTAAAGAAGAATTAGAAATATGCAAAATATGATAAATATGATAAGATATTGATGTAACAAATTACATTAATATTGCTTTTATCAATATTACAGTATGTTATTGGTATAATCTTAGGAGGTTTTATGGAAGAAAATTTAAAAAAATTAAAAAATATAATAAAAAGTAATATTACTTTAGATGATGAAATTGTATATATTTTAAAATTATTAAACGAAAATCAAATTACTACAGATAGAAGAGTAATACATTCAGTTTTGTATGAAATTGGTTCTAAAGTAAAAGGCTTGAAAATATCTGAACTTATTTTTGATGAGAGTTCAATTTTTCCATATTCAGAAGAATTAGAAGATGCTTTGTTTAGATTAGAAATAAGTGATATTTTGCCATATTCTATATGCTATGATTCACAATATGATTTATCATATTTAAATAAAAGAAATGATTTTAATGAAGTACAAAAAAACGAATTAGAAAAAGCAACACAATTTTTAAGAAAAAGCTTAATAAAAAGAAGGTAATGTTTGTTAATAAAAGATATGACTTTTATAGTTTTTATGTTATAATATACATGCATTAGGGGAGGTTTATTATGCATAATAAAAATGAATTAATGAAATTTTTAGGGAAATGTATAAGTTCTAGAATATCTAATGAAACAATTGGAAATTTAAGATGGAATTTTGGTCATTATACACCTGTTCCAAATATTAATGATTATGATAGATTAACAATTAATCAATATATTATTTACTATAAAATAGATAGATTAGCAGAATTTGAATTAATTCCTGCAGAAACTAGAAATGAATTAATTACACTATATGATGAATACTTAAGAACTAATATGGAAATTAGTGAAGAAGTATATAAGGAAATGACAATTGATGGATATAAAAGTGATAGTTTACAAGAATTACATTCTATGAATTATGTATTAAGACGAAAATTAATGAAATATAATTTAGATGATGAAAGTTTTGATTTGAAAGAAATGATTGATAATCAAATAATTGCTGAAAGTGAAAATAGGGTTGCTTATAAAGTGAAAAATTCACTTAAAAGAATAAAAGATAAAAATTAAATTATTAAAAATTACTTGTCCTTTTGTATAAGTAATTTTTTTGTGATATACTCATATTAAGTTTGAAAGAAGTTGATTATTTATGAATAAAGAAGTAAATATTTTATATACTAATTGGAAAGGTGAAACACGACAAAGGAAAATATTACCTATTAGTATTGAATTTAAAAGTACACCATGGCATAAAGAGGAACAATGGATATTAAATGCATTGGATATTGAAAAGAATGAAGAAAGAAATTTTGCAATGAAAGATATAAAGAAATGGGATATTAACTAACAAAAGTTAGTTTTTTTCTTGTTAAGATTGCTTTTTAATTAAATATTATTTATAATTATGAGTGTTAATTGCCCAGTAGCCAAGTGGTAAGGCATCGGACTCTGACTCCGACATTTCGTAGGTTCGAATCCTTCCTGGGCAACCATCTAAAAGGAGTGATAAAATGACAAATAAAGAATTAGCAGAATTAATGTATCCAAATGTTACTAAAACTGTTTTTGATTATGAAAAAATATATCCTCAAAGGAATTTAAATAATGGTGAAATTGTTACTAGATTTGCACCAAGTCCTACAGGATTTGTACATATGGGAAGCTTACTTACAGCATTTATTGCTAAAAAGGTTTGCAAAGATACAAATGGAATTTTTTATTTAAGAATTGAAGATACAGATCAAAAAAGATCTGTTGAAAACGGAATTCAAGGAATTATTGATGATTTGAATAATTTTGATATTACAATTGATGAAGGTGTTATAAATGAAAATGAAGAAATTGGTTCATATGGGCCATATATACAAACAAAAAGATTAGATATTTATAATACTTTTGCTAAGTATTTAGTAGAAAATGATTTTGCATATCCTTGTTTTTGCACTCCAGAAGAAATAGAAGAAACAAGGAAAATACAAGGAATAACAAAAGATAGAATTGGTTATTATGGTAAGTATGCTAAGTGTAGAAATCTTAGTAATGAAGAAAGAATTAAAAGAATTAATAATGGAGAATCATTTGTATTGAGAATAAAATCAACTGGTGATTTTAATAAAAAAATAATTGTTAATGATTTAGCTAGGGGAAAGATTGAATATCCAGAAAATGATATTGATCATGTACTTATAAAAAGTGATGGAGTACCTGTTTATCATTTTGCTCATGTTGTAGATGATCATTTAATGGGAACTACTCATGTATTAAGAGGAGAAGAATGGTTACCATCAACTCCATTGCATTTAGAATTATTTAAAATGTTTAATTTTAATCCTCCAAAGTATGTACATTTAGGATTAGTAATGAAATTAGATGAAAATGGTTCAAGAAGAAAATTATCAAAAAGAAAAGATCCTGAAGCTGCTGTAAGTTATTATCATGAAAAAGGAGTACCAATTCAAGCTGTTAAATTATATTTAACAACTATAGCAAATTCAAATTTTGAAATGTGGATGGAAAATAATAAAGATAAAACTATTGATGATTTTAAATTGGATTTTAAGAAAATTAATCCAAGTGGAACCTTATTTGATTTAGATAAATTATTAAATATTTCAAAAAATTATATTAGTACTTTAAGAGCAGTTGAAGTTTATGATGAATTAGATAAATGGACAAAAGAATTTGATACAGAATTTAATTCTTTAATTACTAAATACAAAGATTATACTATAAATATTTTAAATATCGAAAGAGAACAAAAAAAGCCAAGAAAAGATTTTAGTTGTTATTCAGAAATTAGATCATATATAAATTATATGTATGATGAATTATTTTTTAACGATGAAAAATATGATTGGCAAGCAATTACTGATGTTAATGAAATTAAAAAAGTATTATCTACTTATATTGAAAAATACTATGATATAAATGATGATAAAGACACATGGTTTAATAAATTAAAAAGTCTTTGTGATGAACTTGGATATGCTTCTGATATGAAAGCTTATAAAGAAAATCCCGAGAATTATAAAGGAAATGTTGCTGATATATCTATGGTAGTAAGAGTAGCATTAACTAAAAAAAGTATGACTCCTGATTTATATGAAATTATGAAATTATTAGGAAATGAAAGAATAAAAGAAAGAATAAATATTATAAAATAACAAAAGTTATTTTATATATGGCCTGTTGGTGAAATGGTTAACACACTGCCCTCTCAAGGCAGCATTCATGGGTTCAAATCCCATACAGGTCACCATGCTGAAATAGCTCAATTGGTAGAGCAACTGAATCGTAATCAGTAGGTTGGGGGTTCAATTCCTCTTTTCAGCACCATTAGATATTAACTCGAACTGCTTTTATAAGTAAAATAATGGCTTTGCGAGTTTTTTTATGGTATAATTTATCAAGAGGTGCATTTATGGATAATTTTAAGCTTTATTATTTATTATTTATAATTTATTCATTTATGGGATGGTTGATAGAAACAATATGTTGTAGTATTGAAGAAAGAAAACTTGTTTCAAGAGGATTTTTAATTGGACCTATCTGTACAATATATGGATTTGGTGCAATTACAATGTTGTTGTTTTTAGATAAATATTTAGATTCTCCAATTATTTTATTTGTTATGGGAACTTTTATTTGCAGTGTTTTAGAATATATAACTAGCTTTGTAATGGAAAAGTTATTTAATACTAGATGGTGGGATTATTCTAAAAGAATGTTTAATATAAATGGTAGAGTATGTTTAACAAATGCTTTTGGTTTTGGAATATTAGGAGTTGCATTGTTATACTTTATTAATCCTTTCTTTTTAAATGTAATAAGTAAGATACCTACTAATATTTTAAATGTATCATTTTATATATTAATAATCCTTTTTACAATTGATTATATTATTTCACTTTATACAATTTCAAAGTTTACTAAAACTGCTAAATTAATTAAAAAAGATTCATGTGATGAAATAAATAAAAAAGTAAGGGAAGAGATAGAAAAAGGTAAAAATGTTTTAAGAAAAAGACTTATTAAAGCCTTTCCTAATTTTAAGATATTGGACAAAATTAAAGATAAAAAATAAAACAATATTTAATTAAATATTGTTTTTAAATACTATAAAATCTAAATAAGCCTCATCATCTAATTCTCTATTAATAGGTTTCATTTTAAAACTTTTACTTTTAGTTTTTATTAATTTTTTTAAGAAAAATTCTAAAAATTCTGGATTTCTAGCAAGAATAGGTCCAAGAATATAAGTACCATAAAAATTATTTTTATATATTCCATATCCATCAATTTTCTTATCTACTTTGCTATAAATATTTCCTTGATGATTTACAAATCCTAAAATTTTGTCTTTTAAGAATTCAGCTTGAGCAACTACTTCTCCAACAGATCTGTCTTCATCTTTAATATGATAATTGAATATATTTAAACATTTATGTACTTTGTTTTTATCATCTATTAAGTATTGTCCAAACAATTCAATGGCATTTCCAGTTATTAAGAAAAATTTATTGTTTTTATAACATTCTTTTATTTCTTTTTTATATTTTAAAATATCTTCTAATACTATATTTCTATTTTTTTCTGTACCACTACCTATATAAATTAAATCAAGTTTTTCAAATTTAATATCATCATTAATTGAAAGTTTTTTAATTTCATATTCTATATTTTGTTTCTTTAAATGATATTCAAGTACTTTAATATTTCCATTTTCTCCATATAGATTCATCAAATCATAATATAAGTGTCCAATTATTAATTTCATTTTTTACCTCCCATGATTTCATTAAAAGGTTCAATATAATCAAAATTTAATATTGCATAAATATTACCTTTAGATTTTTTTATATCTTTTTGTGCATCATACAAATCATAGAATACAAGTATTTTATTTTCAGGTATTCCAGCATATTTTAATCTGGTTGCTAAATCATATTTTTGAGGTCCAGTACATATGAATTTATCAATACTTTTATCATTTAATAATTCAAAATTAACATCATATAACCAAGAAATATCATCATAATTATATCTTCTAGAAATTTCTTTCCATCCCAAAACAATTGTTTTTGTTTCTTTATCTCTAGTTGTAAATAAAATAGATTGATTATATGTTGTTGCATTTTCTGCTTTATTATTTAAGACATATACTTTTCTGTTTTTGTAAGTATAATTATTATATAATTTTTTGTTATTATTGATTTTTGAAATACTGCTTGCAATATCTTTTTTATCTAAACCACTTATTGATAAATAAGAAAAGGCTGCTACTGTGTTATATAAATTAAATAACATATTATTTTTAATACTTATTTCATATTTACTATTTATTTTAATTATATTTTTTTCATAATTACAATTTGTAATTATAAAATCTTCTTTTGGTTTTGCAAATTCACATTTAGGGCAAAAATAATCTCCTAAATGCTCTATATGATAAAAATTATATTTTAAAGTAGTATTACATTTAGGACAAAGGTAAATATTTAAAGGATCAAATTTATTTTCTTTGTAAGAATACTTTTGTTTTTTTATTCCATAATATGTAACTTGATATTCATTATTTAAATTAAAGTTTTGTAAATATGGATCATCTCCATTTATAATTAGATGTATGTCACTATTTAAAGATTTTTTTATTTCATTAAATACAAAGTCAAAATGTCTTTGTCTAGGTGGTTGATCTCTTGTAATATTAGTAATTATTACATCTGTAATTTTTATATATGGAAATACATATTTAGCATATCTTTCATCCATTTCAAATACACATATATCAGTCATAACTTTACCATTTAAATCGCAATTTTCTAATAGGGTAGTAATAATTGCACTTCTTTCGTTAGAACCTTTACTATTATAGGCCACTTTATAACCTAAATCTTTATAAACTTCTGCAATTATTTTAGTAGTTGAGCCTTTGCCAGAAGAACCAGTTACTGCAACTACTTTTTCTGGTAGAGTAAATTCTTTTAAGATATTTTTATTTAATTTATATGCAATAGTTCCAGGCATTGCACTACCTCTTTTTATTATTCTACCAATGAATACAAAAATTTTACCTATAAAAATACTAATAAATTTTTTTATTTTTGCCATATATAATCACCTTCATAAAAAGTATATCATAAAAATATTGAAAAGTTTAAATAAAAATAAGGTATTAATAAAAATTTAACAAATACTTCATATGATAAAAAATTATAAGGATAAAAAAAGCACATGTTATAATGTGCTTGTTATAATATTAGCAACAATTATTGTTATTATTGTTACAATTATTATTGTTATTCCAACCATTATTCCAAAATAATATAAAGAATACGATTATAATTATTAACCAAACCCAACCACTACCAAATCCATCTCCATATCCATAATTAGGATATCCATACATAAATACCGACTCCTTTCATTATTATTATATTTTAATATAGTAAACTCTAATAATTGTGTATACCTATTGAAATAGAAAATATTGTAAACAATTGTAACAATAAAAATAAATAATATTAAGTTTTAATAATATCTTTATAATTTTAAATATTTATGATAGAATAATAATTGTAATAGTAGGTGGTAACATGAGTAAAGATACAATGTATTTAATAGGAGCTATTCTGGTAGGAATTGTTTTTATCGTTGTCTTTATTGTGCTTTTAAAGAAAAGAAAAGTATATAAGCTTCAAAAGCAATTGCAAGAACTAGAAAGACAAAGAAATTTAATTGTTTCAACTCCTATTATGTCAGAGTTAGCTAAAGTAGAAGCAATTGTCAAAAATGCTAAATTAGAAGGCAAATATGATGATTGGAAAAATAGATATGAAGAAATAAAAAATACTAGATTTAAAGCAATTACTGATATGCTTTTAGAAGCAGATGGTTTAATAGAACAAAATAATATTAAATTAGCAGAAGATCATATCTTAAATTTAGAAATGGAAATATATAAATTACATGTAACTACTGATAATTTACTTGACGAGATCAGAGAAATAACAATGAGTGAAGAAAGAAATAGAGCAATAGTTACAAAATTAAAAAGTAGATTTAGAGATTTAGAAAGAACTTTAAATACTAATAAAAATGCTTATGGAGATTCTTGTAAGTACATTGAATTGCAATTAGAAAATATTGAAAAAAGGTTTAGTGATTTTGAATCTATAATGGAAAACAATGATTATGGAGAAGTTGCTGGTATAGTTAAAGTATTAGATGAGATGATTGCTCATATTGGTACAGTTATTGAAGAAATGCCAGATTTAATACTTTTAACAGAAAAGATTATTCCTGATAGAATAAAAGAAGTCCAAGAAACATATGAAAAAATGCTTAATAATAATTATCCATTAACCTACTTAAATGTGGAACATAATATTGAACAAATTAAAAAGAAAGTAAAAGAAATAGTAGATCGTATAAAAATATTAAATCTAGAAGACAGTATGTTTGAAGTAAAAACCTTCTTAGATTATCTTGATAATTTATTAAATGATTTTGAAATAGAAAAAAGAAGTAAAAAAGTATTTGATGAAACTGCAAAAAACTTTAAAAGTAAAATTACAAGAATTAATGGAATAGTTAGTGATATTTATAATCAATTAGATGATATAAAAAATATGTATAATTTATCAGATGATGATTTGAAAGAATTAGAAAATGTTAATAATTCTTTATATGAAATAAATAAAGATTATAATAATATTATTCAAGATCTAAAAACTAAAAAAGAACCTTATTCTGTGCTTAGAGATGTATTAGAAAGTTTATCTAATAGACTAAAAGTTGTAGAAGAAGAATTAGATAAAACATTGAAATCTTTAGGTAGTATGCATGATGATGAAATGCGAGCAAGAGAACAATTAGAAGAAGTTACAGATTTGTTAAAAAAGAGTAAAGCTAAAATAAGAAGTTACTCTTTACCAATTATTTCTAATAATTACTTTGTGGAGTTGTCTGAAGCCAATGAAGCTATTTATGAAATAATAAAAGAATTGGAAAAAACACCAATTACTATTAAGACATTAAATATAAGAGTTGATACTGCTAGAGATTTATCATTAAAACTATTTAATACTACCAATGAAATGGTTAAAACAGCAAAACTATCTGAAATAATAATTACTTATGGAAATAGATATAAACCATTAGCAAAAGAAATAGAAACTGGATTAGATCATGCTACTCAATTATTCTTTAAAGGTAATTATAAAAAGTCTTTAGAAACTTCTATAGCGGCAATAAATATTGTAGAGCCTGATATATATAATAAAATGTTAAATATTTATAAAACAGAAAAGAATTAAAAATGTAATAACACAAAATATTACATTTTTTTTATTGATAATTTTTTTTATCTTGTTATAATAATAAGTATTAAATTTTTAAGGAGGAAAAAGAATGAATAAAACTAGTTTACCTGTAATTGTTTTAAAAAATATAATTCTTTTTCCTAATAGTGAAATAAGATTAGAAGTAGAATCAATACAAGATAAAGAACTTCTTTCTTTAGCAGAATCTTATTATAATAAAAATATTTTAGTTGTTCATCAAACAGATCTTTTAGAAACGAACTTTGATATTAATGATTTACCAAAAATAGGGGTTGTAGGATATATATCTATGAAAATAGATTTACCTAATAATAAAACAAGAGTAGTTATTAGAGGATTAAATAGAATTAATGTAGAACAATATGAACAAGAAGAAGATAATTTTTTAATTAGTTATTTAAATCAAATAGAATTAGAAAGTTTGGATGAATTTGAACAAATAGCTTATTGTAGAAGCTTAATAAAACAATTTGAATATTTTATAGATAACAATCCTAATATTAGTAATAGTATTTTAGCACAAATTACTAATATGCAAAATTTGGATAAATTGACAGATATAATTTCAATATCTATTCCGGGTTCATATGAAAGAAAATTAGAATATATTGAAGAAATCAATCCTACTGTTAGAACAACTATGTTATTGGAAGATATAAATCAAGAATTAAAAGTTGTATCTTTAGAAAAATCTTTGGAAGAAAAAGTAGGAAAAAACTTAGATAAGGCACAAAAAGATTATGTTTTACAAGAAAAATTAAAAGTAATAAAAGATGAACTTGGTTTATCTTTTGATAAAGAAAACGAATTATTAACTTTAAAAGAAACTGTTAAAAATTTAAAATGTCCTGATACAGTTAAACAAAGATTATTATTGGAATTAAATAGATATGAAACAACACCAGTTACAAGTCCTGAAATTAGTATTATTAGAAGTTATATAGACTGGTTACTAACAATTCCATGGAATATTGAAACTAAAGATAATAAAGATTTAAATAAAGCTAGAAAAATGTTAGATGAAACACATTTTGGTTTAGAAGATGTAAAAGAAAGAGTCATTGAATATCTTGCTTTAAGACAAATTACAAATAGCGAGAATAGTCCTATCATTTGTTTAGTTGGTCCTCCAGGTGTTGGAAAAACATCATTTGCTAGAAGTATAGCAACAGCAATGAATAGAAATTATATTAAAATATCAGTTGGTGGGGTAAATGATGAAGCAGAGATTATGGGACATAGAAAAACTTATCTTGGAGCATATCCTGGTAGAATAATTTCTGGTATAAAAAAAGCTGGTTCTAAAAATCCAGTCTTTGTAATAGATGAAATTGATAAAATGTGCAAAGATATAAAAGGGGATCCTGCTAGTAGTTTACTTGAAGTATTAGATAAAGAACAAAATCATTCTTTTTCAGATCATTATATTGAAGAACCATTTGACTTATCAAAAGTAGTGTTCATTTGTACGGCTAATTATGAAGAAAATATACCTCTTGAATTATTGGATCGTTTAGAAATTATTCATATATCAAGTTATACTGAATATGAAAAACTTAATATTGCAAAAGATTATGTTATTCCTAAAAGTGTTAAAAGCCATGGATTAACTACTAAACAAGTTGAGTTTAAAGAGGAAGCCATTCTTAAAATAATTAGAAACTATACTAAAGAAGCAGGTATAAGAGAATTAGAAAGAATGATTGATTCAATTCTTAGAAAAATAGTTAAAGACATTGTTTTAAATAAATCTAAAAAGAAGTATATAGTTACTGAAAAAGAGGTTCAATTATATTTAAAAAATGAAAAATATTCATTTAATAAAAATAATTATGATTCTAGAATAGGTATTGTAAATGGTATGAGTTATAGTTATCTTGGAGGAGATATTCTTCCAATTGAAGTAAATTATTTTAAAGGCAAAGGAGATATTATAGTTACCGGCAGCCTTGGAGAAGTATTTATTGAAAGCATAAAAATAGCAATTGATTATATTAAAAGTAATTCTAAGTTATTAAATATTGATTATAAATTATTGAACGAAAATAATATACATGTTCATGTACCTGAATGTGCTGTAAAAAAAGAAGGGCCAAGTGCAGGAATAGCTATAACAACTGCCTTAATTAGTGCTTTTAAAAATATAGAAATACCTAGAAATATAAGTATGACCGGAGAAATTACTTTAAGAGGTAATATTCTTCCAATTGGAGGATTAAAAGAAAAAATAATTGCAGCTAAGAGAGCAGATATCACAAAAATTATTGTTCCAGAAGATAATAAAAAATCTATAGAAGAATTAGATAATAAAATAATAAAAGATATAGAATTTGTTTATGTTAATAATTATAAAGATATTATTAAAGAATTAAAATTAATTTAAAATAAAAGAGAAAATAATTCTCTTTTTCATTTTTATATAAAAATAGCATATATTTAAATGAAAAAGGAGGATAATATTATGAAACAAATTATTCCATTTACAAAAGATATTGTATTTAAAAGTACAATTGGAGAACTAACAAGTATATCATTAGATCATGATTTACAATTGAAAGGTGAAGATTTAATTACAGGTAACTTCTATATAAAAGGAAAATACAAATTAACAACTGCTAGTCAAATAGAAGAAGATTTTAGTTATAAAGTACCATGTGAAATTGCAATAAGTGATGATTATGATACCTTTGATGCAACTATTGATATAGATGATTTTTATTATGAAGTTGTAGAAGAAGAAATATTAAAAGTTAATATAGCTGTTGCTATTGATAATTTGATTAAAAAAGAAAAAATTGAAATAGAAGAGCCCAAAAAAGAAATAGAAGAAGAGATTGAACAAAGAGTAATATTTAATTATGATGAAGAAGAAAGAGAATCAATAAATCCAATGAACTTAATTCAAGAAACTAAAAAAGAAGTATTTAATAATATTAATACTAATGATTTATACTCAACATATTCTGTTTATTTAGTACAAGAAAATGATAGTTTTGAAAAATTAGAAGAAAAGTATAATTGTAAAAAAGAAGATATTCTTCAATATAATGATGTAAATGATTTGACTCCAGGTATAAAATTAGTTATTCCTGAAATAAATAATGGATAATGTAAATAATTTACTTAAAAAATATAATATAAGTCCAGTTGGATATACAAAAAAAAAGAATGTTTTAATTGTAGAAACAAAAGACAATAAATATGTAATAAAAAAGAAAAAGAAAGATGTTAGTGAAATATATAATTATTTAAAAACAAGAAATTTTGAGTTTTTTCCCTATAACTATGTTAATGATGATGAATATGAAATAACGGAGTTTATTGAAGATAATAATTTGTCTAATTATGATAAAGGTGTTGAAATAATTAATTTAATAAGTTTATTACATAATAAAACAACATCATATGAAGAAATAGATATTGATGATTATAAAATTATTTATGAAGAATTAAAAACGAAAATTGAAGATTTAATTATTTACTTTAACGATCTAAATGATGAAATAGATAATGAAATATATATGTCTCCATCTAATTATTTATTAGTAAGAAATATATCAAAAATATATGCTGCTATGGATTATTGTAAACAAGAATTGGATAATTGGTATAATTTAATAAAAGATAATTTAAAACAGAGAAAAGTAATTATAAATAATAATTTGGAATTAGATCATCTAATAAGAGGAGAAAATAGTTATCTTATTAGTTGGGATAAAGCAAAAAAAGATATACCCATATATGATATATATAATTTTTATAAAAAAAATTATAAAGATTTGGATTTTGAAAACATTTATAGTATTTATGAAAGTAAATATCCACTACATGAAGAAGAAAGAAAACTATTATTTATTATGTTATCGTTACCAAATAAAATAGATTTAATAAATGATGAATATAAGAATTGTAAAAGAATTATGGAATTATTAGATTATGTTATTACAACAGAAAAAATAATTTCACCATATTATGCGAATCAACAGGAAGAAAAATAAAATAATTTCACTAAATAATATAATAGCATTCCATGTAATAGGAAAAAATATTAAGATAAATGCTTGATATACAATTATTAATAACCACCATCCAATAAATGCAAGATAGCAACCACTATTTCTTCTTTTACATTTACAAGTATTACAATTACACATCATTCCATGTCTAGCATTATTGTTAAACATAAGATCACCTATAATATATTATGATAATAACCTAAAAAAGACAAAAAAACTGTCTTTTTTTCATTGTAAAAGAAGAAAAAGTAATTTATAAATAAATTATAAAAATAGGAATGTGTTTACTATGGAAAATAAAAAGAAAACAATAGGACAAAAAGCATCTACTACCGGAACAATATATGGAATATATGATATGAATGGT
>CAZAPU010000008.1:0-11699 GCA_964487215.1 uncultured Mycoplasma sp.
CACCACTCATATCATATATTCCATAAATTGTTCCTGTTGTGGATGCTCCTTGTCCTTTTGATGTTTCATAGGTTCCATTATTTGTATCTACCGCTGTTCCTGCCGGTGCTCCATATCCTGTCATATAATTACTATTATTATTTCTTCCTATATTTGGACAAATCGTTAAATCAGTACATCTTCCATACATACTTTGACTTAAATATGATACTGCTCCCCATTCATTATTTTTCATCATATGTGTATTTACTTCATTTCCATTTAATCCAAATGAATTGCTTACTTGTGATATACTTCTTCCTACATAAAAGAAATTACTTACATCATTATATCTTAACGATTTTACACTTGGCTTTATTATTATTCCATTTGCATTAGTACATAATATATTTGTACAGTTTAAATTATTTGTTGCTGAACTTGTTGCTAAAGTTGAATGACTTATTTCAAACTTTCCTACCCATATTCCTGCTTTATTTCCATCAAATGTAAATGCATCATGAGCTGTTGTGTTTGTATCTACGAATGTTATGTTAAATGCACCTGGATTTTCTATACTTCCTCCATTATAATTTTCATTCATCGTTGCACTAAATCTTGGTATCCATACATACATCTGTAAGATATCATCCATTGATACTGCTTGTCCTACATTTGCTTGATTTGTATAATAACTTCTATCATGTTTTGTTATACTATCTATACAATCTGTTGTGCATGTACTTGCTTCTTCTTTTACTAATACTGCATTTGCCCACATTCCTTTTTTTGTTCCATTTGTTGCATAACTATACCATTGATTATTTGCATCTGTATTATCTTCATCTGCTATTACCCAGTTTGTTCCATCATATCTTACTGGTACCATTCCTGTTACTAAATCTGGCTTATTTGCACCACTACCATCTAAATTTAATATTTGATTACCTATTATTTTTATATTTAAAAATATTGATTTTCCCATTAGAGCAGCTTTTTCATTAGCAGTTAATCCATCAAAATTAATCCATAGTCTTAATTGACAATTTATAGTTTCTCCTGAAGTAATAAAATCTTCATGTATAAGTCTATTTACTGTTTCTAATGACATTGGTCCATATTCTGTACCATTTATTCTTATTCCTACTCTAACATATTGATCATCTAATAATGTACCTTCATATTCAGAAATTGCCGTTACATCATCAGCTAATAGTATTTGATAACTTGCTTCATCTGTTCCATTATTTGTTATTGTAAAATTATAACTATTTTCTTGACTTAATCCTTCTAAATCTGTCATTTCAGTTAAGTCATCTAATTCTATTCCTGCTTGTTCTTCTACTAAATTAAGTGAAATACTACCAGTTTTTATAACATTATTTTTACTACTATTAGTTACAATTGAGAATATAGCAAAAGATACTCCCACTAATAAAGAAAGTATTCCTATTATTGTTACAACAATTTGTATATTAAATATCTTTGGCATTCTCATATACTCACCGAACCCTATTTTCTATTATTTACTACTTATAGTATATAAAAAATAATACTTTTATTCAAGTATTATTTTTTTATTGTATACATATTTATCTTTTTTCAAATTCAAATATTTATTTAAGTTTACTTTACAATTATTATTTATTTCTATTATTCTTACTATTTTGCCTTTATTCTTTACTAATGGATTTATATATCTTTTTTTTGTTTCAGTTAAATAACAATAATTATTTTTATAATTTTTATTTGATAATTGAATATCTTTTCTTTGTAAACTAATAAAGTTTTTATATAATTTTTTAGTTAATTTATTAGTTTTTAATTTTTTTATCATTTGTTTTTCTTTTAAATTATATAAATCTTTTTCTATAATTATATTATTATCTATTAATATTTTAACTATATCTCCTAATAAAGACATAGCATATGTATCACAAATATCATCTGTTAAATTGGCATCATTCATTGAATATTTAAAAAATAGTAATCCTTGATTTATATTATTAAATCCTATTTCTTTAGTATTATCTTGTTCAAATACTTTTATATTATTAAATAAATATTTTATTTCATTTATTGTAATACTTTTACCCCATAATAAATTATCTATAAATACTGCATCTAATCTATCAATACATAATCTTGGTCTTTTATTATCTGCAACAGGAAAGTCTTTTACATTAATTATTTCATTTATATCTATATTATGTTTTTCTAATATATCTTTTATTTCTTTTGAATTTTTAATAATATCTTCTGTATACTTTTCTGTTATTTCTTGATTTATTGGATCGTTTTCCATAATATCTATTACATGTGAAAAAACAGGTGTTGCTATATCATGTAACAATACTGCTACAGTTCCTTTAATATCTTCAGTTAGAATATAATACATTTTAGCTGTATTAATACTATGATCTAATCTTGTATAGCATTCACTAAAGTTATATATTCCTTTAGGTCCATAATACATACCGCAATGATAAGAAATATATTTTAATCTTTTTAATTCTTTAGTTTTTATTAATTCATTTACTATTGGAATGTTTATATTAAATAAATTGTTATATTCCTTTATTATCTTTCTCATAATTATCTAAGTACTCCTTTAGTTGCACAATAACAGTATTAGGAATAATTTTACTTAATTCTTCTACTGTAGCTTCCTTTAATTTTTTTACTGAACCATATTTTTTTAATAAAAGATTCTTTCTTTTTTCTCCAATACCTGAAATATTATCTAATATACTTGAAATAGATCCTTTACTTCTTATATCTCTATGATATGTTATTACAAATCTATGTACTTCGTCCTGCATCTTTGTTAAATATAAAAATATTTTACTATTTTTAGGTACTGATATTTCTTTTAAATTAGAATCAATAATTGTACTAGTTCTATGTTTTAAATCTTTTTTTAATCCTATTATTTTAATATTTAAATTTAAACTATCTAAAACTGATTTAACAACACTTACTTGTAATTCTCCTCCATCTAAAATAATTAAATCTGGTTTCGTTAAGTTATCTAAAAGTACTCTATAATATCTACGATATATTACTTCTCTCATTGCACTTAAATCATCCTTAACATCAACATTTATTTTATATTTTCGATATTCTGATTTCTTTGGTTCCATATTTTCATATACAACCATTGCTCCTACAAAATAAGTTCCAAATAAATGTGAATTATCAAATAACTCTATTCTTTCTAATTTTTCTAAATTTAATAATTCTTTTAATTCTTCTTGAACTGATTCTTTTATATTTTTGTCTCTATTAAGAATTTCTAATTTTTCTTTTAATGTTGTAGCAGCATTTAAATTAGCTAAATCTAAAATCTTTTTTATATCTCCTTTTTGAGGTGTAATAACATTAATATTTAAATATTTATTAAGTAATTCTTGATCAACAAAATCAGGTACAACTATTTCTTTAGGTAAATCAAATTTCTCATAAAAATCTATTACATATCTTATAAACATATCATTATCATATTCATTATAATCAAATATTTTATGAAATCTTCCAATAACAACACCTTTTCTAACTATTAAGGTTTCAATAACAGAAAAATCATCTTTCTGATAATATCCAAATACATCAAAATTATAATCTATATTTGAAACAATAATTTGTTTATTTAAAGTTTCCTTTATATCATCTATTTTTTGTTTTAATTCTAAAGCTTTTTCATAATTTAAAGCTAAACTTGCTTTATTCATTTCTTCTTCAAGTTTTTTTGTTAATACTTTATAATCTCCATTTAAAATATTAATTATCTCTTTAATCATTTTATCTATAACATCTTGATCTATATTGAATTTACAATAACCAAGGCATTCATTAATATGATAATATAAGCATAAATCTTTATTTAAATTATTACATTTTCTTAAAGGATAAACTCTATTAATAAGATCTACTGTTGTTCTAGCACTAGTAACATTTGGATAAGGTCCAAATAATTTATTTTTTGTTTTTCTTCTTTTTTTAGTTCTTACTATTTTTAATTTTGGATATTTTTCATTAGTTAATTCTATAAAAGGATATGTTTTATCATCTTTTAATAAAATATTATATTTAGGATTATATTTTTTTATTAAACTTATTTCTAATATTAAAGATTCTACTTCTGTATTAGTTACAATATATTCGAAATCATTAATATTTGAAACAAGTGCTAAAGTTTTACCTGTTTGTATTTTATTAAAATAACTTTTTAATCTACGATCAAGTTTCTTGGCTTTTCCAACATAAATAATGTTATTATCTTTGTTTTTCATTAAGTAACAACCGGGTTTTGATGGTACAAGAGAAAGTTTTTCTTTAATATTAGTCATAGTTTCACCTCTTTTATAAGTTTTATTATATAATATTTTAGATTTTTTTGATACAATAATCTTGGTGATGGACATGAATATTATTAAAAATAATACGACAAATGAACTTATTATTAAAAAATCAAAATTTATTACTTATTTATATTATGTAGATAACATAGATATTATAAATATTTATTTAAATGAAATAAGATTAAAATATAAAGATTGTACCCATATTTGTTATGCTTATATTTATGATAATAAAAAGAAATATAATGATGATAATGAACCTGGAGGTACTGCTGGACTACCTATATTAAATATTTTAGAAAAAAACAATTTAAGTAATGTTTTAGCAATTGTTGTTAGATATTTTGGAGGTATTAAATTAGGAGCTAACGGATTAATTAGAGCTTATTCTAATTCTATTAAAGAATGTTTAATTCAAGCAGGTACAACGGAATATATAAAAATATATAAAATAAAACTTACTACTAGTCATAATAATTTAAAATTATTAAATACTATTACTAATAATTATAAAATAATAAATAAAACTTTTTCTAATGATATAGGATATACAATTATTATAGAAGAAAAAGATAAAGATACTTTATTTAAAGAATTAGATGAAATTAATGAAATAAAAAAAGAAATTATTTAATATAATTTCTTTTTATTATCTTTGTTTTTGATTTGGTTTTGTTATGTTTAATATTACTGCAATTATTGTTATATTTGATTCAGGTATTGCATATGAAACTTCAGTATTAACAGGTTGATGATAAATAGCTTGTCCAAGTGGTGATGTTATTAATAATTCATCATCTTTTGGATCTGCATCTACTAATACAAATGAAACTTCTTCTGTATCATTTTCATCATATATGATTTTTACAACTACCGTATCATTTACTTCTGCAATTTCACTAGTAGCATCTTTATCTATTTCTTTTATTTTTACTACACTTAATTCTTGTTTTATTTCTTTTAAATTTTGGTTTAATGTATCTATTCTCACTCTACAAGAAGCTACAGCAGAATCAATCTTTTTACCTTCTGCTTCTCTCATAAGTCCAGCTAAAGTTCCTGTTTCTTTTTTTATTTTTTCATTTAATTCTTCTAATTTTGCTCTTAACTTTCTATAACCTTCTTCAGTAATATATTTTGGTTGATTATCCATTATAAAAATCCTTCTTTCTAAATTAATTATAAAACTTAAAAATATACTTTTCAAGTTTTATTGTCTTTTTTTTACTTTAATCATTGACAAACTGGTATCAACAGCATCATAAACAGATTTTATATTTGTTGTAACAGTATCTATATCATTTATAATATATTGATTTTTTTGAGCTTGAATTTCTTTAAAAGGTTGTGCCTTTCTTTTATTTTCAAACATATATTTTTGAAAAAATGTATTTGCATTTATTGCTCCTTTTAAATCTGCTCCTTGTAACTTTACTCCCTCAAATGATTTACCAATAAAGTTCAATGGATATTTACCCCATCTCATATCTTTATCATATACAGTTTGTGGATCTATATTAGCATTAGTTCCTGTAAAGTTTTTACCACCAATAAAAACATGACTCCAATCTATATCGCTTAAATCAAATTTTCTTAATGTAGTATTATCAATATCATTATATATAATTATTTTACCACCATATTCAGAAAATAAAAATGTTCTTAAGATTGTTATATTTAACTTTATACTTGCATCTTTTATTTTCTTGTTACTTATTTGATTTAAAATATATTTCCTAAGTTCACATATCTTTATATTATTCATAGATTCCTCCAGTACAAGCTATTTTATATAATTTAAACAAAAAAATCAAGTAAAAAAGACATTTTAGTCTTTTTAATTAAATTCTTTTAAAATTGATTCTTTTGAAGTAAACCCAGATTGTCTTTTTATTAAATTACCATCTTTATAATATAATAAAGTTGGTACTGTCATAATTGCAAAGCTTTGAGCTAAATCTGGATGTTCATCTACATCAACTTTTATAACTTTTATGCTTGCTCTTTCACTTCCAATATTTTCTAAAATTGGACTAAGCATTTTACATGGGCCACACCAAGTAGCATAAAAATCTACTAATACATTTCCATCTTTTATTTCACTGTTAAAATCTTCATTTTTTAAATGTAATAACATAAAACCTCCTTATTAATATTTTTGTAATATCTCTTCAATACCATCAATTTGGATTTTATTTTTTGATATTAGTCTATTAACATATTCTGTTGTAATTATTTTATTTTTTAACATTATATCTATAGAATTCTTATTAAATTCATTACTATCTTGATCCATTGAGTAAGTCTTCCCTAATTCATATATTTCCATAACAGAAGTTCCTGTTTTAGAAACAATACTTGATAATCCAACAGACGAATTTAATATAACTGGCATAGCCTTTGATTCATTCAATATCTCTAAATTTATTGCTGGTTGATTTAAAACAAATAATGCAATAAATACTATAACATATCCTTCTATTAATCCTAAAATAAATCCTGCTATCTTTGAAGGTATACTAAGTATTATTGTAAACTTTAATATTTTTTCAAATAATCCTGTTATTTTTATTAAAACAGCTAGTATTGCAGTAAATACTCCTAACATAAATATAAATGCAAGCATTTGATATACAATAATATTTAATGTACTTAAACCTGCTATTGAACCACTAAATTTTATAAAAGGCAAATTGTAACTAAAGAAATCCGCTAAATAATCCTTAAAATAATATGCTAATATAAATACTAAAACTGTACCAATGGTAATTACCGTTTGTTTAAAAAAACCTCTTTTTAATCCAATAACTGCAAGCATTAATAATATGATCAAAATACATACATCAACTATCCCAATCACTTAAAATCACTTCCTATATTATTATTATACATTACTATAAAAAAATATTCCATAATTATTTATTAAGAAAAGTAAAATATAAGTCTACTACTAAGAAAAAGCAATAAAAAGACAAAATGATTTTTCTTTTTTTGTTTTTATGTTACAATTATCTTGGTGATATATATGAATGTTGTCATAAAAGTTAGTGAAGAAACAAAAAATAAAATGATTGATTATTATAAAGATAAATTAAGAGAAAAAACTCCTCCTTATGCTATATTTCAAGCTATGGAAGAAGATACAATAATCACTTTATATGAATCAAAAAAATGTATGTTTCAAGGCACTGCTGCTGATGTAGATGCTAATATGTGGAAAGCTATGGATGGCCAAAGTCTTGAACCAGAAAAAGATTATTCAATTTATTATAATTGTTCTGCAGTTGGTTCAGATGAAGTTGGTACAGGAGACTATTTTGGACCTATTGTAGTCACTGCTGCTTTTGTTTCAAAAGACAATATTAAATTTCTTGAAGAATTAGGAATTAAAGATTCAAAAAAGATTACAGATGAAAAAATATTAAGTACTGTACCAAAATTTATTAATAAAATTCAATATAAAAGTATTATTTTATCTAATGAAGAATTTAATTTAAAATATAATAATGAAACTAATATGAATAAAATAAAAGCAATTATGCACAATAAAGTTCTTTATACATTATTAGATGATTTAAAGGAAAAACCAGATTATGTAATTATAGATGAATTTGCTAAAGAAAATAGATATTATGATTATTTAAAGGAAGTACCTGATGTTGTAAAAGGAATTACTTTTATCACAAAAGCTGAAGATAAAAATTTAGCAGTAGCAGCTGCTTCTATGATAAGTAGATATATTTTCTTAAAAGAATTTGATAAACTTTGTGATACATATCATATACCATTACCAAAAGGTGCTGGTAGTGAAGTTGATAAAATTGGTCAAGAACTTGTAGATAAAGAAGGAAAAGAAATACTAAATAAAGTAGCTAAGAAAAACTTTTCAAATACTAAAAGAATATTAAAAACAATCATTTTCTAATGATTGTTTTTTTATAATTTAGCTAAAAATAATTCTAATCCTATTTTCTTATCAATTACTCCACTTTTTATATTAATATCTAAATCACTTAATCCTTTTATATACTGTAATAACTCTTTCTTTAAATAATTATATGATTGCTCTTTTAATATTTTAAATCGATATGGATGCATGGATAATATTTTAATACACTCATCATCACTATTAATTTCTATTAAACATTTTACTTTATAAATAAGTCTAAAGTTATTAGCTAAAATAGAAATAATTTTTATTTCATCCTCATTATTATTTAATAATTCATAATAAATAGTAAATATTTTATTCATATTCTTTTTATTAATTGCATCAAGTAAATCAAATATATTACTATCTAAACCTTTTTTTATTATTGTTTTTATATCTTCGGAATTAATACTTTTTTCCTCAAGTTTATACATTTTTAATTTATATATTTCTTGATTTATTCTATTAAAATCATTACTACAATATTCTTTTATTAAAGAAATATTTAAATTAGTTATTTCATAATCTTTTAATGATTCTTTTATATAGGAAAATAAATCAACATTATCAATTTCAATATAATTAGTTTTCTTTTTTAATTCTTTAGTTATTTTTTTTGTACCATCTAATTTATTAACATCAGTTAATATTAAAATATTATCGTTTTTATGATCTAAATATTTTATTAAAGCTTCAGGATTATCAATCTTATTTATATTTGAGCAAATAATTATTTTCTTTTCATCAAACAAACTAATTGTATTAATGTCTTCGAGTACTCTTAATATACTTGTTTCCTCTAGATCATATTTTATTAATGTATTAGTATCTTCATTTTTTAAAATATCTTTAATTTGTTTGTCTATTAAACTTATTTCTCCTACTATTGTATAAATCATAAAAACCACCTAAGTTAATTATACTAAATTTTTATGATATTTTTAAGTCTTTTTATCACTTTCTTTTCTATTCTAGAAATATATGACTGACTTATTTGAAGTTTTTCTGCCACATCTTTTTGTGTCATTTCCTCTACTCCATTAAGCCCATATCTAAGAATCATTATTTCTCTATCTCTATCTTCTAGTTTAGATAATTCTTCTGTTAATATTTTTTTATCTATTTCTTCATCCAAACCTTTAGTAACTATATCTGGGTCTGTACCTAAGATATCTTCTAAATGCAATTCGTTACCATCAGCATCAAAGCTTAAACTTTCTTCGAAAGAAACATCAGCTTTAGTTTTTTTATTTTTTCTAAGATACATTAGTATTTCATTATCTATACATCTAGAGCAATAAGTTGCAAGTTTAATATTTTTACCTCTTGAAAAAGTATTTATACCTTTGATTAAACCAATTGATCCTATACTTACTAGATCCTCTAAATCTATATTTGTATTTTCATATTTTTTTGCTAGAAAAACCACTAATCTGAGATTATGTTCTATAAGTTTATTTCTAGCTAAAACATCACCATTTTCAGATAAAATAATATATTTTTCTTCATCTTCTTTATTAAGTGGTGGTGGTAAGGCATCTGTTGCTCCAACATAATAAATACCATTTTTTTTAAATAATTTTTGTAAAAATAATAATATTTTTTTCATTTATTCCTCCATTATTTCTTTATTTAGGATTATATCAACTCCAGATAAATTAAATTTGTCGAAATTTTTTCCAATTAAACAATTATATTTATATCCAATTCCCTCAATAAATATTTTATCTATAAAATAGCATTTTAATAATCCTTTACTATTTAATGTATTAAATGGAACAAATATGAATTTTTTTGTAATTATATTTATATTATTATTAACAATTAATACTGGTTTATTAAAATATGGATCAAATAAATTATTACCAGTATCAACATATCCATTTAGAAAATATTTTTTATTATTTGTATAAACTGTTACTTTATGATAATAAGATATATTTTTTTTATATTGTTTCATCTTTTTAACATAAATAACTGTTATCAATATTGCAAAAAAAATTAAAATATATATATTTAAATTAACTCCATTCTTATAAAATATCATACCAACATGTTCATATCCTATTTCTATATTGATTAAGTATAAGAAACCACCTATTATAATACTTAAAATTATTAAATAAAAAAAGTTATTTAAACTATATTTTATATCTTTATATTTAAAAGTAATTATTACCATAATAAAACCACTTAACATTTTTAATATAAATAGAACAAATGAGGATATATTAATAAACAATAAAAAGATGGAAAATGATCCAACTATACTACCAATAATAATTCTAATTATTTTTATATTTCTTTTTAATAAAACACTAGTTCCAAGTAGCAATATAAAATTAAATATAAAATTAATAAAAAAAACATAATCTAAATATACTTTCATTTATATCACCACATAAATGATATCAAAAATATATTTAAAATTATGTCTATTTTTATTTTATAAATTATTTTTTATTCTTTTTCGTTGCAATGGTTGTTGACCTGCTTGTTTTAGTATTTCGTCTGCGAATTCTAAATCTTTTTCATCTTCTGTATTTATTTTTATACAACCTTTGTCGCCTTCAATAAATTCATAATCATAATATCCATCGTTATCTGAATCAGTTGCTAAATTATGTCTGTATAAATTATACTTGTCGTTTATTATATAATCATCAGCACAAACATAAATTGTTTCATCTTTTGGCACAAGAACAATATGGTTATCACTACTATAATAACTAGGTTTATCTGTTGGATAATACATAGATTTATTTATATTATTATCATTAATCTTAGCAACTATTGCTAAAGTAACTAATGAAGACACTATAATAGTTGATCCTAAAATAAATCCAAAATTGTCTTTTTCAGATAATTTACCATGATTCACTTCCAATAATGTAAAACTCATAACAAAACCTCCTATCTTATTAGTATAATATTAAAAAAATAAAAAACCATAATCTTTATAATAATCTATTTCATTTTCATATTTTATTCTTGTTCGTTGTAATGGCTGCTGACCTGCTTTTTTAAGCATTTGATCCGCCAATTCTAAATCAGTTGTATTTGTTGTATCTATTTTTATACAATTTTCATCGCCTTCAATAAATTCATAATCATAATATCCATCGTTATCTGAATCAGTTGTTAAATTATGTCTATATAAGTCATAATAACTAGATACTTTTTTATCATTTGCACAAATATAAATTGTTTCATCTTTTGGTACAAGAACAATATGGTTATCACTACTATAATAACTAGGTTTATCTGTTGGATAATATTTTGAATTACGATTATTTATTGTTACATCTCGAGAAATAACAAGTCCAAAAACTAGCAATAGTAATGGTATACGATACCCTGATTCTTTTGTATTACTCATAACAAAACCTCCAAAAAGTATAGTAACATATAATTTTTTTATTGTAAAC
>CAZAPU010000008.1:11799-24658 GCA_964487215.1 uncultured Mycoplasma sp.
ACTCATAACAAAACCTCCAAAAAGTATAGTAACATATAATTTTTTTATTGTAAACTATTTTATTGTCTCAATATATTCTTTAAATTCATTACCTCTTTCTTCACATCTATTATATTGATCCCAAGAAGCACTAGCTGGACTTAATAAAATTATATCTCCTTCATTTGATATTTCATAGCTTTTTTTAAATCCATCTTTTAATGTTTCAAATATATGTGTTTCAATATTATTTGTTTTACCAAATTTTTCTACTCTTTCTTTACATTCTCCTATACCAATAATAGCTTTTACATTAGTTAAGTAAGGTTTCAATTCATTAAAATCTTGATTTCTTTCATAACCTCCTAATATAACTATTGTTGGTTCATTAAAAGCACTTAAAGCTATTTGTGTACACTTAATATTTGTTGCTTCAGTATCATTATAAAACAATCTTCCTTTTACATTAGCAACAAATTCTAAACGATGTTCTACTCCATTAAATGATTTTAACACTTTTATTATTGCTTCATTACTCACTCCAAATTCTTTTACTGCCATAATAGCACCCATAATATTTTCATAATTATGTGTACCTCTTAATAATATATCTTTAATTTCTATTATTTTTTCTTTATAGTAATAAATAGCATTTTCTTTTATATAACATCCTTCTATTGGTTCTTTTGAAGAAAACCATTTCACTTTACTTTTTGCTATTTTACTAAATTTAATTAGTTCTTTATCTCCTTTGTTTAAGATTGCTACATCTTTACTAGTTTGATTTTTTAATATTTTTCTTTTAACTTCAAGATAATGTCCATAAGTACCCATAAATTCTAAATGTGCTACAGAAATATTAGTTAATACTGCTACATTAGGATTAAACAAATCAGTATTTTCTAATTGTTGACATGAAGTTTCCATTACAAGAATATCATCTTTTTTTAGTTTATCTAAAAAACTACATAATGGATAACCAATATTTCCCGCTAGATGAACTGGTTTATTGTCAGCTTTTAAAAATTCATAAATTAATGTTGTAGTCGTTGTTTTGCCATTAGTTCCTGTTATAGCTATTATTTTTGTATTCATTTCTTTTGGTATTAAATTAAAAGCTAATTCTACTTCATTTATTACAGGAATATTAAAACTTCTAGCTTTTAAAACATATTTATGATTTATTGGTATTCCAGGATTTTTTATCAAATAATCGTAACTTTCATCAAACAAATCATTAGGATGTCCACCAAAGTAAAAATTTACACCAAGATTTTTTAATTCTTCATACTTTTCTTTATCTTCGTTTTTTAATTCTTTAAAATCATTTATTAAAACTTGATTATTTCTTTTTATTAAAATTTTTGCTGCTTCATATCCACTTTTTGCAAAACCTAATATAAATATTTTTTTATTTTCAAACATAAAATCCTCCAAACTATATATATTCATTTTATCATTAATTATCTTTTATATCAATATTAGCTAGTTTAACTTGCTTAAATTGATCTTTTCTTTTAATAAAATACACTTTACCATCTTTTTTTAATTTTGCACCAGTTTGTCTAAAAGTAAAGTTAACTTTCTTTCTTAAACATTGATTTCTAATATTTAATATCCATTCGTAATCACATATTCTAGCATCTATTCCAGATTCTCCACCTACTAAAACTCCTTCTATGGATGAATCTAAATATTTTTCTAAATCAATATTTTCTAATAATGGTTCACATACAATCATCTTATGCTTTATTTTTGCTTTTTTGAAGATTGGTAATCTATAATCAGCCATTTTTTGATTTTCTACTGTACAGCAAATTAAAACATTATCATATCCATCGTTCCAATCATCTGGTAAATTTATTTCAAATCTATCTATTCTTTTTGTAATAAAAAGAAAATCACAATCGTTTCGCTCTTTTATCATTTTCCAAGCTTCTATTCTCCATTCATCTGCTTTATCAAGTAAAAAGTCAGATGTAAAACAAGTTGCTATTTTTGAACCACTTGGTATTTTATATTGTCCTTTTTTATTTTTCTTTATTGGTAAATCAAATGTACTATTTTTTGATACAATAGTACTGTCTTTATCAAATTCTTTATCTCTTCTATAAACATAACAATTTAAGCATCCAGGACTAATTTTATTACATCCATGCCATGGATTCCAGCTATAATCCATAATTATCTTTCCTTTACTAAACTAATATTGTTTGTTACACAATATATTCAAACATTTTTATCAAATCTTTAAATGATTATATTATACTAAAAAAATCAATTTATTAAAACTGATTTTGTTCTTTTAACTGACTTTTCAATTTATATTCAAATTGTGGTAATAAAACCTCCAGTAAATCTCTATCTATTACTTTTTTTAAGGAACCATTAGAATAATCAACATACATTATTTTATATTTATTAGCTAAGGCATCATCTTCTAATACTTCTCTTACAAAAACATATTCTTCTTCATTATATTCAACGGCTTCAACCACTAAAACTTTCGAACCGCCTTCAAACTCTACAATATCATTTTGTCTAAAACTCATAGGCTACTCCTTTCTATTCTTTTATTATATTATTTAGAAATTTTTAAATTATCACCTAAATCTTTTAATTTATCTGCCAATTCTTTTATTGCTTTTAAAGCACCAGGTATATTAGTTAAATTAGTATCTCCAGTAATTGCTACGACTTCACAAGACTCTTCTTCTTCATCTATATCTGAATCTGGCAAATTTTCAAAGCTTTTTATCTCTATCGGACCGGTTGCAATGTATTTTCCTTCAAGTTTATTTGTTTCTTTAGATTGTTCTTCTTCTACTGCATCAGTTATATCAACAATTGTTTCTGGTACTTCAATTCCTTGTTCTAATTCTTTTTCTAATTTTTCTTTTACTTTAAGAAGCTTACTTATGATAGTATCAATTTCTTCTATTTCTGCTTTATCAGTTTTAGTTTCTTTTAATGCACTAAGCTCATCTATATGATCATCTACTTCTTTAATTTTGTTAATTAGTTGTAATAATTTTTCTCTATTAGACATAGAAATTACCGCCTCCTACTATTTATCTAATTCTAGTATATTATTTTTTTCATTATATTTCAATAGTTTTTATATTACTATTTACTTAATAAAAAAAAGTCTTATAAGACTTTATTTACATAATGGTCGGGAAGACAGGATTTGAACCTGCAACCCCTTGGTCCCAAACCAAGTGCTCTACCAAGTTGAGCCACTTCCCGTTATACTGGTGTCCTGGAAGGGATTTGAACCCCTGACCGATAGCTTAGAAGGCTATTGCTCTATCCAGCTGAGCTACCAGGACACTTAGTTGCATTTCATTAATGCTTTTTAATTATACAATAATTTTTCTATTTATTCAACATTTTTTATGCTTTTTTCTATAATTTTGTTATTATTTATGGAAAAACTAACTGTATTTACTTCATAAGAATCAAATACTGAATAACTAATACTATTAATTATTTCTTCAGAAACTGAATCATCTGAAAATATATACTCATTAAAATTAAGACTTAAAACTTCATCTGTTTTAGTATAATTAATTATTTTGGCCTTTGAATTTAATAATGATACTAAATTATCTGAAAACACATACTTATTAGTTAGATTTTCTACTATTATTTCTATTTTTTCTCTTTCGTCATTTACATATTTTGTTATAGGAATATAATTGTTATCTTCTCCTAAAAAATATAAAACAACTTTATTAATATTTTCATTACTATTTATTTCATATACTTTATTTATACCAAAATCTCTAGTTAAAATGGTTGGTAATTGTTTCTTTGTATTTGGTACAAATTTTAATAATTGATTTTCCACATTTATTTCTACACCATTTATTTCTTTAATACTTGTTAAAGTATAAACTATTGCTTCTATCATTTTTTCTGATTGTTCTTCTGTTATATTTAATAATTCTTTTGAAAAATTTATTTTTATTAATCCATCTTCTACAAGTACATTTAATATCTTAGTGTTTTGAGGTAAAATAGGCTTAAAGTAACTAGGTAAAAGTGCATTTTTATTATTTTTTTCTATCATTGTTTCTATCAATTGCTTTATTTTTTCTAAAGTACTTAATTCTTTTGAAACATAAATAGATGTTTTACTAACATAGTTATCATTATTTATTGTATATAAATCATAAGAATAATTAGTTTTATAATTATTTACTTCATAAATATTAACAGTATCTTTTGTAATAATATTTAAACTATATACAACTAAAACTATAAAAAGAATAATAGTACTTATAAATATTCTATTTAATGCTTTTCTTTTTAACATTTAAATCACCTATAAAATAGTATGAAAAAACATGTGATTTTATCACATGTTATAAAGATAATTCATTTAGTTTTAAAAGTTCAACAACTGCTCCAGCACGACCTTTTACTCCTAACTTTTGCATCGCATTTGATATATGGTTGCGAACTGTTTTTTCACTTATTCCTAAATTTTCTGCTATTTCTTTTGTTGATTTATTTAAAACTAATAATTCAAACACTTCTTTTTCTCTTTTGGTAAGTATTGATTTACTCAATTTATTTCCCTCACTTTCAAGTCGGGTGGCTTTATATTATTCATTTTATTGTATGATTAAAACCACTTTATTGTGAGAGAATTTGCCTATTATTTATAATTAAACTTCAAATTTAACTGCTATTGTTATTTTTTCTTTATATTCTTGTTGAATACATTTCATTATTTCATTAGCTAATTTGATATCATGTTCTTTTTGTATAACAATAACAGAAATATCTTTATCTTCAATCTTTACGAATGATTCTAAATTAAAAGTTGTTTGTATCTTCTTTTCTAATAATTCTTCTTGCCCTTTTAGTTCATTTAAACTTTTTAATTTTAAATATGCATTATTTTTTTCTTCAGTTGTTGTATCTGGGCTGTTAATTGTCTCTTCTAATGAAACTTTTAATTGTTGTCTTTCATCCTCAAGTTCCACTTCTAAAGCTGTTAAATATTCATTTTCATCTACAGATACTACTACTTCAGTATTTTTATCTTTTTCAACATTATTATTAGTAACAAATATTTGATCTGGCATTGTTATATAATATACTCCTAATACAAGTATTAAACTAAATAAAGATAAAAACAATAAATTTTGTTTGTTTATCATAAAGATTCCTCCTAATGTAGTATATTTATCGTTTTTCACTTTAGAACTAAAACATATAATTATTTCAAATAAAAAAGTAGAACTTAAGCTCTACTTACATATTTTCCATCCTTTGTAGAAATAATAACTCTTTCACCTTCATTTATGAAAAGAGGTATTCTAATATTATATCCTGTTTCAACTGTAGCATCTTTTGTAGCAGTACTTGTTGTATTACCTTTTACTCCAGGTTCAGTTTGAATTATTTCCATTTCAATTTTATCTGGTAAAATAAGTCCTAACATTTCACCTTCATAGAAAACTATATCTACATCTAAGTTTTCTTTTAGGAATTTCTTATCGTCACCAATCTTTTTATCATCAATTTCTACTTGTGAATAATCATTCATATTCATAAATACAAAGTTTTCACCATTTTTATATAAAAATTGCATTGGTTTTTTTTCTATTCTTGCTAATTCTACTTTTGTAGATGAATTAAAAGTAATTTCTACAGTAGAACCACTTCTTAAATTTTTTAATTTTGTTCTTACAAAAGCTGCACCTTTACCAGGTTTTACATGTTGGAATTCTACTATTGTATATAAATTGTTTTCATATTTAATAGTCATTCCTGTCTTAAAATCATTTACATTTATCATATATTCACCGTCCTATTATTATTTTTCCTCTTTGTGTGCTGTATGTTTTTTACATTTAGGACAATATTTATTTAGTTCTAAACGATCTGTAGTATTTTTAATATTCTTTTCTGTTCTGTAATTTGCAGATTTACAAACTGTACAAGTAAGTGTTTTTAATTGTCTGTTTTCTAATTTTGCCATGTTATTCCCTCCTCATTTCCACTAGTATTATACCAAAGTTTCTTAAAAATGCAAAAGGTTTTTTTACTTTCTTTCACCTTTTTCATTAAAAAGAGTAAAAAATGCTGCTGTAATCCTTCTAGAAATACGATAATTTACATCAGATTTGTATTCCCCACTAGCCAAATCTTGGACATCTGGAGAGGAAACAGCTATTGACATAACTGGATTATTTGAAGGTGCATAACCAATAAAATTATTACTTATTGTTGGATGATTATAGATTCCACTACCTGAATCTACAAAACTTTCACTTGTTCCTGTTTTTCCTGAAGCTTCTGGAGCATTATCCATGTAGCCTACACAAGTACCTCCTAATATGCAAGCTCTAAATCCTTCTTTTACTCTATTTAAATATTTTTCTTCAGTATCTACTTTATTTAATATAGTAATTGGTGTTTCATAAAGAATTTTTTGATCATTTGCTAAAACATATTTTAAAAATTTTGGTTTAACTCTATTTCCTCCATTTGCAATAGTAGATATGTATTGTGATATTTGCATAGGTGTATAAGTATCATATTGTCCAATACCAAAATTTATAAGTAAATCCCCATCGTTAGATAATCCACCATAACCATCTTCTTCAATAGGATAATCAATTCCTGTTTTTACACCTAATCCAAATTGATAAAAAGTACTTCTATAAATATCAAATGCTGCTAAATTTATTTCTAACATTTTTAAAGGATGATAATCAAATCCTCCAACCATCATTGCTATTTTATATTGATAAACATTACTTGACCATTTTAATGCATCTAAATCCGAAACATAACCAAGTGTTTTCCAAGAACATTTTTCAGGCATATTAAGTAAACTTATACAATTATCATACATAACTGTACCAATATCTATTACTTTAGAATTATAACCTACAATCATTGATGCACCTTTCACTATAGAACCTGGTGTAATAGTAGATGTTAATGCACCTACACTATAATCATATATTTCATAATTATTAGTACTATTTCTTAATACTTGTTTACCAGCTAAAGCATATATTTCTCCATTATTTGGATTTTGAATAATAGAAAAACTTCTATTATAAAATCTAGTATTTGCTTCACTTTTTGTAGCTAATATTTCTTCTTTTAATATTTGTTCAACTTGCATTTGTAAATCTATGTCTATACTTAGTACTATATCATTTCCTTTTTTACCTTCTTTTATTAATTCCAATGTATTATCATCAAGTATTTTATATTTAGACTTTTCTCCTTTTAAAATACTTTCATACTGTTCTTCAAGACCAGATATACCTACTCTATCATCTAAATCATATCCTAAACTTAAATAATAATCTGCCTTTTCTAAAGGAATACCAGAATTAGTGGATGAAACATTACCAAGTATATTTCTTAAAACATCTCCATATGGATATATTCTTTCCCAATCAAGTTTTGTATTAAAGCCTTTTAAACTATCAATGTTTTCTGAAATATATGCAAATTCTTCATCTGTTACTGCTTCTACTTTAATAATTTTTTCATCACTATAGTAACCCTTATTCATTAAATAATAAAGATATGCAGTTTTCTTATCTTCATCAGTAAATGCGGTTAAATCTTCTTCAGTTATTCTTTCTATTTTTAATTCTTCTAATTGTTCATTAGTTATTTTTCTATTTTTTAAATTTTCTAAATCTTTCTTTGTTATCTTTTCATTTGCTTTTTGTGGATATTTTGCAATCCAAAATTCTTTTAAATTTCTATCGAGTAATAAACTATAATTTAAATTTACATTTTTACTTACTGATTCTGCTAAAGCAATTTCTTCATCTGTTGTTATACCCTTTTGTTTATTATAAAAAATCTTTTTTATTGCAATATTATCTACTAAAACTTTATTATTTCTATCGAGTATTCTTCCTCTAGGAGCACTTTCTAAATAAACAATATCATCAATTTTTTTATTCAATATCATATTGTAATAATTACCCATATTTAAATTTAAATAACTTATTCTAAAAATTATAATGGCAAAAAAGATAAAAGATAATATTTTTAAAAATGTTATTCTTTTATTGAAATTATAATTAGTATATTCTTTTTGTTTTTTTCTTTTCTTATATTTTTTCATATTATTATTTTGTAACAAAATTAAAAAAACTTACATATAATTAACTGGTGATTATATGTACGAAAAATTAATTAAAAATTATGTTGATAAATTAACAATAAATGATATATTTAATTTTGCCAATTATGAAAATATTGTAATTAGTAATAATGATGCTAATACTATTTTATTTTACATAAAAAATTATTGGCAAATTATATATAAAGGAGATTCTACTCAAATATTTATTGAATTAAAATCTAAATTACAAGAATCAACTTATAAAAAAGTAATAGAACTTTATAATAAATATAAAAATAAGATTAATTAAATCTTATTTTTTTAAATCTTTTACTAAATTAGGATTAAATTTTTTATTTTTTATCATTTCTATTTCCAACTTATATGGAGGACAATCTTCAACCCAAGGTGTTTCTAATATCTTAGGTATATTTTCTAGTTTAGAATTATAAATAATATTAATCAAATTATTAAATCCTAAAGTTCCATAGCCTAAATTGGCATGTCTATCTTTATGAGAATTAATAGTATTTTTACTATCATTAATATGAATACATTTTACTTTTTCTAATAAATCTAATTTTTTCAACTCATCTAAAATACTATCAAAATTACTTACATCATATCCTGCATCTGATAAATGACAAGTATCTAAACAAATACCTATTTGATCTTGTTTATCAATATTAGAAATTATTTCTTTTATTTCATTAAAATTACTTCCTACTTCAGTGCCTTTGCCTGCCATTGTTTCAAGTAAAATAGTTGTTTCTGTGTTTTCTAATACTTGATTTAATCCTTCAATTATTGATTGTATACCATTATCAATACCACAACCAACATGACTACCAGGATGAAGTACTAAATACTTTATGAATAAATCTTCACATCTTTTACATTCACTAATTAAAAAACTAATAGCAAATTTATAATTATTAATATTATTTTTATTGGCTAAGTTAATAATATAAGGAGCATGGACAATAATATTATTTATATTTATACCTTTTTCTTTCATTAATTCTAATGCCTTAAAAGTTAATTCATCATTTATTACACTTCTTTCGGTATTTTGTGGTGCTCCAGTATAAAACATAAAGCAATTACTTCCATAATTTAATGATTCTTGTAATGATCCAAGTAATTGACTATCTTTTTTAAATCCAACATGACTTCCTATTAATAACATATAATCATCTCCATTACAATTATAGCATAAAAAAAATATGGATTAACCATATTTATATTTTTTTATTCTGATGCCAATGGTTTTGTTGAATCGCAAGTTATTCCAGAAGTTTTAACATCACTATCATCTAATGCTGTTTCTAATGTTTCTGCAATACCAGCTCCACCACTATCTCTTAAGCAAACTGAATATGTTGTTGTATTATCCGATACATCAAACACAACTCTTACAAATGAAGTTGTTTTATCATATTCCTTTCCATATGGACTTTTTACAAAACCTTTACCAGATTCCATCATTGCATCAACTTCAGCAAATGTATATACTTTAGAAATACCACCATTTATAATTACATCATTTCTTACTGCACTAATTGCAGTTTGAGCATTCGTTACAAAAGTTCCTTTTCTTGCAGTTCCTAAATATTTAGTTACAGCTGGTACTGATACAGTAACTAATATCGCCAAGATAACTATAACTGCCAATAGTTCGATTAATGTGAATCCTTTTTTATTTAATTTTTTCATCTACTTAATTCCTCCAAATCTTATATTTATATACTAACATCATTTAGTATTATTTTCAATATTTTTTTACATTTTCTTTATTTTATATGTGATTTTTAATCTGGGAGTGTGCCGTAATCGCCAGGAGAATTACCCCAATTAATTCCACCTTCTACTGTAATTGAATCTTTTGTTAAATTAGCTTCTTTTACATTAGTTATTCCTCTAGCAACAACACCCGAATTAGAACTACTCGAAACAGTTGTCACATAATATACATAAGTACTATTTTCTAAGCATATTTTTACTTTACAAAGACTAACATAATATGTGTTACCGTCAGGATCTTTTTTTAAATCAAGTCCTAAGTTCTGTAAAGTAATAGATTTACAAGTTCCATCTGTTGTAAATAAACTAGCATACTTATCAAGCTTATACATATATTTCGCTTTTGTTATCATTTCTTTAGCATCACTAACAAACATTTCTCTTTTACTACCATCTACCATCTTTACAACATTAGGAATAGCTATTACTGCTATTATTGCTATTAATGTTATGACTGCTAACAACTCAATTAAAGTAAAACCTTTTTTATTCATATTATCTCTCCTTATAACATTCAACTTTACTTAAACAATTATTTAAATCTTCATTAATATCATTCATAAAATTTTTTTCATTATTATAACTAGTTCTTAAAACTCCTAATACTAAAAACATTGACAAAGAAAGAAGCATTAAAATCGAATAAATAATAGTAGTAATAGCAAAACCTTTATTATTCATATTATCACCAAGTATATTATAACAAAAAGATAAAAAAAAAGATATATTAGTTTAAAATATTAAATACTTTTGACACAGTATCTAAACTATCCATCATTTTTTTCATTCTATCCTCAGTTGTAATTTTATAAGTCTTTTTCATTTCAGTTTCAAATAATTTATAGTTATTTTCATTTCTATTTAAATATTTATACCAATGTGATCTTTCTCTTAAATATCTTATATTATTTGGAGTGTTCTTTATTTTATATTGTAATGTTAGTTCCATTAATCATCAAAATACTTATACATTGGTCTAGGCTCATATGTTTCTTTTTTTTCTTCTCTTGTATCTGTTGCTTTATTAGCAATAAATTCTTGAACATATCCAATACCTTTTTGTAATGAACCAATACCTTTTTGTAACTCATTTGTATCTATATTTTTTAACATTCCAAATATATCTTTAAACGAAAAAGCACCATTAGTTGTAATTCCTAAATATTTATTCCATACATCATGAACTGGTCCATATAAATCATATAATTCATAAAACTTTTGCCAAGTCATATCACCACTTCTTACAAAATTAGTAAGAGATGGATTAGTTTTAACAAATGATTTAAAATTTTCTAAAGACATAAAATCACCTACTAAATTATATGTATTTAGTAGGTAATTGTTACAATTTTATTTTTAATCTAAATTGTTTTTTCTAAGTAATCTTCACCTTTTTGAATTTCAGTTTTTGATAAATTATCAAATTCTTGTTGTCTCAATACCTCATAAACTGCAACAGCTACAGAATTTGATACATTTAAACATCTTACATTTTCACTCATTGGTATTCTAGTGCAATTATCTAAGTTATTTTTTAATATCTCTTTGGGTATACCTGTTGATTCTTTTCCAAAAATCAAGTATATGTTTTCATTCTTATTACTATAATCAAATGAAGTATGTGGTTTTTTACCATATCTTGTGAAATAATAATAAGTACCTGTATTTTTACTTAAAAAATCTTCATAATCATCATATATATAATATGTTAACTTATCTATATAATTTACACCACTTCTTTTTAATAGTTTTTCACTAAATAAAAATCCAAATGGTTGTATTAAATGTAAAGTTGCATTAGTTGCAACACAAGTTCGCATAATGTTACCTGTATTTTCTGGTATCTCTGGTTCGTATAATACTACATTAATCATTTAATATATCATATCCTTCTAGAAAGTTTTTAACAGAAGTAATTGATATATTACCTTGTTTATTCGGACTTAATAAATCAATTATTCTTCCTTCACTAAATATTAGTAATGATGGATATTCATTCAATTTTTTTATTAAATCATTATGCTTATATTTATTATATATTTTATCTAATATACCTTCTTCTGCTTTATGATCTCCAATATTAAAATATACTATTTCTTCACTAAGATTATTTTCTATAATAAATTTCTTTAATTTTGATTCAAATTTTCTACAAACTGATTCACGAGTTGTACACATATATAATACTTGAAAGTTTCTTTCCTTTAAAAAACTATCTAAATTATCATATTTAACTTCTGGTATTACTTCTATTATTATTGGTTCACCTAGTTTTATATCTTTATATTGTTTTAACCATGCAAATAAATATAAAGTAATTGTTAAAGTTAAAATTATCATTCCAGTTAAAATAAAATAATTCTTTATATTTTTATTTTTCAACATACTCACCTCATATAATATTATGATAACATATTTAACAAATATAATAAATAGTCAAAAGAAAAGAAAAATAAATTTTATTTTTCTCTATTTTTTATTACAAACTTTATCATATTGATAAAATCTTCTACTGGAAGTTCTATTTGTTCTTCAGTTCCATATTTTCGATAAGTAACTGTATTGTTTTCTTTTTCTTTATCACCAATTACAACTGCAAAAGGTATTTTTTTAGTAACTGATTCTCTCATACGATAACCGAGTTTTTCATCTCTATCATCTATTTCTACTCTAATATCTTCATCAGAAAGTAATTTTTTTATTGATTGGGCATATTCTAAATGATGTTCATTCGATACAGGAATAAGATTTACTTGAACTGGTGCTAACCATGTTGGAAATGCTCCAGCATAATGTTCTATTAAAATACCAATAAATCTTTCAATTGAACCAAATATTACTCTATGTAACATAACTGGTCTTTTCTTTGTTCCATCTGAATCAATATAAGTTAAATCAAATCTTTCTGGTAAATTTGCATCTAATTGAATAGTTCCACATTGCCATACTCTACCT
>CAZAPU010000008.1:24668-25369 GCA_964487215.1 uncultured Mycoplasma sp.
TACCTAATGAATCTTTTATATGAAAATCAAGTTTTGGTCCATAAAAAGCACCATCACCAGGATTAATTTTGCATGTTCTTCCTGCTGCATTGCAAGCAGTTTCTAAGGCTTTTTCTGATTTATTCCAAGATTCAATTGTACCAATATATTTTTTTTCTGGTCTTGTAGATAATTCTATTTCATATTCAAGTCCAAATATTCCATAAATACGATCAATAAATTTTATTAATCTAATTACTTCTTCTTCAATTTGATCTTCTCTCATAAATATATGAGCATCATCTTGAGTAAAAGTCCTAACTCTAAATAATCCATTTAAAGCTCCACTTGCCTCATGTCTATGTACTTGACCTAACTCTCCACATCTAATAGGTAAATCTTTATAAGAATGAAGATTGTTTTTATAAACAAGCATTCCTCCTGGACAATTCATTGGTTTTATAGCAAATTCTTTTTCATCTATTTTTGCCGTATACATATTTTCTCTATAATTTTCCCAATGTCCAGATAACTCCCATAATTCTCTATTCAACATAATTGGAGTTTTTATAAAAATATAACCTTCTTTAGTATGTTCTTTATACCAAAAATTCTCTAATTCATTTCTAATTACCATTCCTTTTGGTAAGAAAAAAGGAAAGCCTGGTCCATATTCGCTTATCATAAATAATTCTAATTCTTTACCAAGTTTTTTATGATCT
>CAZAPU010000009.1:0-842 GCA_964487215.1 uncultured Mycoplasma sp.
TGCAGCCATTAAACTCATACATCCAGCACATATACTTGCTTGTGAACTAGAACCATTACTTTCTAATACTTCTGCTACAACTCTAATTGTATAAGGAAATTCTTCTTCACTAGGTAATACTTGTAATAATGCTTTTTCTCCTAAAGCACCATGTCCAATTTCTCTTCTACCTGGTGAACCATATCTTCCTGTTTCTCCAACACTAAATTGTGGGAAATTATAATGATGCATAAATCTTTTACTTTCTTCATCAGATAAGCCATCTAATATTTGAAATTCAGAAATAGAACCAAGAGTAGTTACACTTAATACTTGAGTTTGTCCTCTAGTAAATAATGCACTACCATGTGTTCTTGGTAAAATGTCTACAAAACTTGATAAAGGTCTAATTTCATCTATAGCTCTGCCATCAGGTCTTACTTTATCTTCAGTAATTAATCTCCTAATTTCTTCTTTTTCTATATTTTCTAGAACTTCTTTAGCTTCTTTTATTATTTCTTCTAAATTATCAGCATCTTTATACATTTCTTCGATAGTATCTATTGCTTCTTGTTTAACTAATGCTGTTTTTGCTTCTCTTTCTAATTTTTCTTTTGCTTGAATAGCATTAACCATTTTTACAGTAATAATATCTCTTACTTTAGAATTTAATTCTTCATCAATTTTTGTTAATTGATATTCAAATGTTTCTTTTCCTAATTCATTTATTATTTCTTCTTCAATAGCAATTAATTCTTTAACAGCTTCATGTCCATACATTAAAGCTTCAAGCATATCTTCTTCACTTGCTTCTTTGGCACTTGATTCAACCATATTAATTGCATCTTTAGTTCCTGCTACTG
>CAZAPU010000009.1:852-23930 GCA_964487215.1 uncultured Mycoplasma sp.
TGTTATATAAATATTTCCTTTTTCAACTTGTTCTGGAGTTGGATTAATGATTAATTCTCCATCAACTTTTCCAACCACTACTCCTGCTATTGGTCCTTCAAATGGTAAATCTGATAATCCTAATGCTAATGATGAACCAAACATAGCAGTTATCTCAGGTGAGTTTGCAGTATCAACTGATAAAACTGTATTAATAACTTGAGTTTCATATTTAAATCCCTCTGGAAACAAAGGTCTAATTGGTCTATCAATTAATCTTGCTGCTAAAGTTGCATTTTCAGTTGGTCTTCCTTCTCTTTTTATAAATCCTCCAGGTATTTTACCTACAGAATATAATTTTTCTTGATATAAAACTGTTAAAGGAAAGAAATCTCCTGTAACAGGTTCTTTTCCTCTAGTAACAGCTGTCAAAACAACTGTATCACCATATCTTACTAAACATGCTGCATCAGCTTGTTTTGCTAATTCTCCTATTTCTACTACAATAGGTCTTCCTCTAAATTCATATTCAAATGTTCTTTTTTCCATAAATTCCTCCATTTTTTCAAAATAAAGACACTAAAAAATAGTGCCTACTTTCTTAATCCTAATTTTTGTATAACTTCACGATATCTTGCAATATCTTTGTTTTTTAAATAATTCAACAGACTTCTTCTTTGACCAACTTTCTTTAAAAGACCTCTTCTTGAATGAAAATCATGTTTATGTTCTTTTAAATGAGCAGTTAAAGTAATTATTTCTTCTGTCAAAATAGCAATTTGTACATCAGCTGAACCTGTATCTTTTTCATTGATTGCATATTTTTTAATTATTTCTTGCTTTTTCTCACTTGTTAAAGCCATTTCTTACCTCCTTATTTAGATTTCACCAATTTCTTAGTAGGTCAAGGTTTTTTAGACCACCAAAAAATGGAACATATACAATATACTATAAATTATATTTAAATGCAAGAAAAAGTTTCTATTTTCTAGAAACTTCTTTTACAATAAGGACAAGTTTTTAATTCTGCAGAAACTCTATGTCCACAAATGGAACAAACTCTAGTTTCTTCTTGTTGTGGTTTTTCCACTACCTCTACTATTTTAGACTCCTGTCCTTCAACAGGTTCATCTCTATAAACAGGTATTGGTTCAACTTCTTTTGGTTCTTCTTTATATGATTCTAAATTAATAGAAACCGGTGTAATTGGTGTTGTTGGTGTAATTGTATTTTCCATTTGTTTTTCTGTTTGGTTTAATTGACTTTGTACTTTAGCTAATATTTCATCATCTTTTTTCAATTGATTTTTTACTTTAGTAGTAGTTAATGAGTCTTTATCTTTTTTGTTCTTTATTAATAAATATACTACTAATCCTATAGCAACCAATAATGTAACTCCTGCTATTATTATGAATAACATTGTATTAGATTTTTCTATTGTAATTGTATAATCTTTAGTAGTTCCATCTGCTGATGTAACTTTTATTGTAATAACACTACCATTCTTTAAATCTTTATTTCCTCTTATTGTATATGTTGATGTTGACTCTTCAGTTATTGCTGTAATATCTAATTTATCTTCTTTTTCTATTTTTAAAGTATATGAATCTTTAGCATAACTAAATCCTAAATCATAACCTTTAACAGAAATATTAGAAAGATTTGGATTATCTCCTAGAGTTTCTCCTTCTTTTAGTCTTTCAACAACAATTGTATAAATTTTTTCTGTTTGGTTTTCACTTTTTACTTTAACAAGAATATTATTTTTTCCATCAACTAGTTGTTTTTCGTTTCCATCATATGTTATGGTAGCTTTATTATGTTCAGCTTCTGCTGTTACTTTTATTTTTTCTACAGAATGTAGAACCCTTACTTTATATTCTCCAACATTTTTAGAAAACTCTGGAGTTAATTTGCCCTCACTTAGTTTTATACTTTTTAATAAATTGTTAGTACTTCTATCATCTTTTCTATTTACAACAATTGTATAAGTGCCTTGGGCATCACTTTCGCTATTTACTGTAAGTGTATATTTATTATCTCCATATTGTAGAGCTCTATCTTTTACTTCACCTGATATAGTTTGACTAGATACTGCTTTAGTACCTACTATTGTTATTTTATCTATATCAGAACTTACTTCTACTCTGTATGATTTTACGGTAGATGAGAAAGTTGGATTTAATGATCCAGTAGAAATTGTTATTCCTTTTAAAGTCGTATTAGTATCACAACTTCTATTTATATTAAATGTATAATCTCTAGTTGTGGCATCTTCTGCTGTTATAGTTACTTTGTGAGTAGTGGTACCACATCCTGTATTCAATGTTGCTGCTGATGTAACTGTTGCTGAACTTGCAACTCCTACTTCTATTTTATAAGTAGATTTGTTTGTAGATAAATCACATGAAGATTGATCAAATTTACAAGTTGTATTTATTTCATCATTTGTTTTAATACTTGTTATACTTGTATCATTATTTAAAATTTTAACTGTATCTGTTACTACAACATTGTCAGAAATAAATGAATCTGTACCATCAGTTGCTCCTGTGATAGTTACAGTAACTACACCATCACCTGCTGTTGTTCCAGCCACTATAGAGAAGTTATCTATTTCTCCAGTAGTTGTTATATCTAAATCATTTTTATCAATAGTTCCTGTTCCACTAGTAAATTTACTATCAATAGAATAATTTGCATCAACAGTAGTTAATGTTGATGTTTCACCATCAGCTAAAGTTGCTGTTAAACTACAATTAACTGTTTCTCCTTTTTTAGCAGTTGCAGCACAATTAAGTGAAAAAGTTGGTGCACCAACTGGAGCAGATAATACTCCAAATGGAATTAATAATAATCCCATGAAAATAAATGATTTTAAAACTTTTTTCAAACTACATTCTCCTCCCACTCAACACAACCCCGACTTTTATTTTTCTACAAAAATTATAGCAAAATATATAAAAAAAGTAAATGATTTTCTTAAAATATAGATTTCATATTTTTTATTTCGTTGATAAGAGCATTGTTTTCTATATAATCATAAAATAGATAATTATATCTGAAAATACTAAAACCACTGTAATTATCATAATTTCTACCGATAATAATTTGTTTTTTAATAATATCATCATTATTTATCCATTCAGTTCTTCCTGATCCAGCATATACATCTTCTGTACCAGATTTATAAAGTGCCAATGCAATATATAATTTTATATCACCATTAATTAAATCATTCCATTGTTTTACTGATTCTATAAAAGGCATAGACTCATTTTCAAATCCGTAATATATTTGTGGCATTACATAATCAATAATATCATTATTTTTTAAAATATTTTCAATATCTAAATATTCTTCATTTAAATTGTTATTAATATTACCTGCTGGAGATATCCCAAATAAAATATTTTTATCTATTTTTTTTATTACAGTATAAGTTTTATATAATAAATTATTAATATTTGATATTCTATATTTTTCTATAGTTAAATCTCCACCATTTTTTTGATATTCTTCATAATTACTAAGATCTATCGATTTAGTGGGATAAAAATAATCATCATATAATATTCCATCTATATCATAATTAAGTGCTAATTCTTCTATTCCTTTTACAATATAATTCAACACTTCCTCATCAGCTGGATTAAAATAAATTCCTTCTGAACTAATTTCAATTTTATTAGTATTTATCCAATTATAATAAAAATTATTTTCAGAAATATCATCAGTACTAGAAGTACTTCTAATTCTATATGGATTAACCCATGCATGTATTTTTATATTATTATCATGAGCTTCATTTATAAAGTATTCTAGTATATCAAGTTCTAATTCATCTCCTTCTTTTTCCACAACTGTTTTTGAACTTAAATATATTTTCGAATTGTATATAGCATCACTAAATGGTCTAACTTGTAATATAATCATATTAAAATCACTATTCTTTATATTTAATATCATTTCATTTATATTTTTTTTCTGCTCTTCAGCAGTTTTTCCTTTTAAAAATGCACTGTAATCAATATATGAGATAAATATTCCTCTAACTTCCGTTTGCTCAATAGCAACATTTTTACTATCAATATCTTCATTACTTTTTTTGTTATAATTTATATAAATAATAAACGAAACACAAAAAAACAAAATTACTAATAACAATATTTTTTTCATACTTTCTCCTTAAATCTTTTATTTAAATATTCTTTCTCTGTATAATATTTACTTTTTACTTTTAAAACATGTCTTTTTTCTTTATACATATCATTCTTATTTTTTACAATTTTTAATTTATTAAATTTAAAGCTATTAAGATATCTCTCTAATAAGAATTTATTATATAAATAATCTTGTCTTTTAAAATAAATAGTTATTTCACTTATAAGAAAAACTCCAATTAAAAATAAATTTAAGTTTTTTAGTCTTATTATTAAAATAAGTACTAATAAATATGAAATGTATATTACTAATTTGTTTCCTTTCTTATATGGAAATAAGTAATTACAGATTAAATTTAATAATTTACCACCATCTAAAGGATAAATAGGTAATAGATTAAATAATAAAATTGTATTATGATAAGATCTAAATAATATATAATTTCTATAATTAATAATATTATTATTAAATAAAATATTTATTATAATAAATAATACTATTTGAAAAAATGGACCTGCTAATAAAATAATAAATTCTTGATATATTGGTTTGTTTATTTTTTCATTAAATTTTACACAACCTCCAAAAGGATATATTGATATTTTATCTATGTTCCATTTAAATGCTTTTGCTAAAATAAAATGTCCTAATTCATGAATAATTATGATTAAAAATACTATTATAAATTCTTTATACATTCCTGTTAATGCTACTAAAACAATTAGTAATAGTGAAAAAGGATGAATATATAGTTTATTTAAAATAGTTTTTATAATCCAAATATTCTCCTTCTTTTTCAAAAACAATATAAATATCTTCTTGAGATGAAGCAGCTAAAAATTCTCCTTTTGATACATAATCGTATAAATTAACATTAACATTGGTTACATTTCCATACCAAACATTAACTCCATCTACTTGCTGAATAATTATTGTATTTCCATAATTTTCTTTTTCACCAATAAATACTACTATTCCGTTTTCTAAAACAGGTATTAAATAATCACTACCTACTGTCAAACTGACTCCGTCTTTATAAATACTTAAAGATTTATAGGCAATATCTTCACTAAAAACAGGTATTTCCTCTTCTGTTTTAGCTTGAAAAGGAATAATATCTCCTAAATATTTTTGATATAATTCATTTATTTTAGCAAAATTAAAATTAGTTTCATAAATGAACTTGTATATTACCTTGTTACTTTTATAATCAATTTTTAAGGCTATTAATCCTAACAAAAGAATTAAAATACATACTAAAACTTTAAATAATAAATTTTTAAATATTTTACCTAATCCTATCTCTTGTTTCTTTTTTCCTAATACTTTTGATACAGATTTATATTCATTCATATTTTCACCCAATAAATTATATGAACTTATTATAAGATTAGATTAATGTTTTTCCGCCTTTTTTAGACTTTTATTTAATACCAGATAAGATAATATAATATAAATAATATTAATAAAGATTGAACAACTAATTTTATATAATAAATCATTTATAGTATAATTGCCATAATTTGAAACTACTAGTGAAAAGAAAAAAGTAGTATCATAAAGTACTAATACTATTAATGAACAAATTATTAGATTTATTATATTTAAATTCCTTTTATTATAAAAAAGAATAATTATTAATGATATAAATAAAAATATATATGAATTGATAAAAAAAGGATTATATAAAAAATCTGTTATTATTCCTATAATAGTGCAACTAACAATATAAATATATTTATTTTTCATTAAGAAGTATATTATTATTAATGATATAACTATAAACATAGGAAAAAACATGGATAAATTATAGTATGAATAAGGTAAAAGATTGGTAATAATATTGGATATAAAAATAGTAAAAAGAATATATATAAAACTAGTCATTAATTTCATTCCCTAAAATACTAACATACTCAATATTATTTATATCTTGAAATGGCTCTACATATAAAATTTTACTTATATTATAATTATCTTTTTCTATTTTTTTTACTATTCCAACTTTTATACCTTTAGGAAAAATTCCTAATCCTGTAGTAATTACTTCACTATTAATCTCTACAGTATCATAAGCTGTAAGCCCTGTTACAACAATATAATTTTTATCATAATCATAGTTTGTTATTATTCCATGAAGTAAACCATCTTTTCCTTGCACCGCTACTGATATTTTATTTTCTGTATCATTGTTTGTTATCATTTTTACTGTTGAAGTTTTTTCATAAACATTATTTATTCTTCCTATTAATCCATCTTTTGTAACTACAGCCATATTTGTTTTTATATTATTATTTAATCCCTTATCAATAATAAGTTCATTAAACCAATAAGATTGATTTCTACTTATTACAGTAGCATTTATTATATTGTAATCAGTATAAATATTCTTTAATTCTAATAATTCTTTTAATTCATCAATTTGGCTTTGTAATTCTTTATTTTTATCCAAAACAATAGAGTATTCTTTACTAGTTAATAATAATTCCTTATTTTCCTTTAATAAATCTTTATTGTTTTTTAACATATTAATTTTATCTTTAATAAATTGTACTGGATAATACATATATTTAATAATACCGTTTGTATTGCTTTTTAAGTAAAAACCAAAAAATAAACTAATTATTATTAAAAGTAATATTATACAAAACAATATTATCTTTGATTTGTTTTTAGTTTTTTTATTATAATTATATTTATATTTTTTCATATTACCTCATATTCTTTGATTCTTCATAAAAACTATAATATTGATTATTACCAAATATAATATGATCAATAACAGGTATTTGTTGTAATTTACCTATTTCTATTAATGAATTAGTAAGCATAATATCATCAATACTTGGCTTTGGATCCCCACTTGGATGATTATGCATACAAATAATGCTCGCTGATGAAAGTAAATATGCTTCTTTAAATATTTCTCTTGGATGAACAAGTGATTGATTAACTGTTCCCATAAATAATAGTTTCCTTTCTATTACTTCTTTTTTAGTATTTAAATAAATACAATAAAAACATTCTTGCTTTTTACCTATAAATAAATGCTTATTATCTGAATATATTAATTTTGAATTATTATATATTGTCTTAGCATTATAATCAGGTGTTATAAATAATCTTTTTCCTAATTCAATTGTTGCTAATAATTCAATAGCTTTTGCTTCTCCAATGCCTTTTATAGATATTAACCTTTCTTTGTTAATATCTTTTAAATCTACAAAATGATTTAATTTATTTAATAAATTATTAGCAAGTTCCGTTACATTAGATCCCTTTGTTCCTGTTTTCAGAACAATTGATAATAGCTCCGAATTAGATAAATTATTAGATCCATATTTTAATAACTTCTCTCTTGGTCTTTCTTCCTTTGGTATTTCTTTTATTGTTAACATTATGTATTTAAAATCATCTCCTTGTAATTTGATATAACAATTTGTTGAATAGCAATTAAATCATTTTCAGAAGATGCAATAGTAGTAATCTTATCATATTCCGATAAAATATTTAAAAAGCTTTCATTTGCTATTATTTTTTCTTGTATATTCACATTATTAAAGCTCTTATCATAATATTCCTTTATTCTAGTAGCAGTTTTTTTACTTTTTGTTAAACCTCCATAAATACAATACATATCATTTTCTTTTTGATATAAATAATTATCTATATTTTCTGTATTATTTAGTTCATCAACAGAATCTTTTTTATCCAACAAAATAAAATAAACCCTTTCTCCTTCTTCAAAGGTATTTATTGAATTTGCATCATATTCATTAAAAATAAGTTTTCCTAACAAAAATCCAATTAAAATAGAAAAAAAGATTGGTATTAATACTTTTATTTTCATAAAACACACCTCAATTATATTCTAAAAAAAAAAGACATAAAAAAATGTCGAAACGAAGGATTAAAATAAAATAATATTTATTTAATTGTAATAAACTTTTTCTTTATGTTTTTTATACTATTACCATAAATATAATTACTAAATTCACTTAAATATAATTGATCTTTATTACTAATATTTTTTATATTTATATAATATTTGTCATCATAGTAATAAATGTTTTTATAATTACTTATTAAAAAATAATCATTTATTTCTATAAATATTTCACTATCGTAATAAACATTTATTTTTAAATCAATTAATTCAGGAAAAAATTCTAAATCATCTATTTTATTCATTTCTATTATTAAACCATAATTATTATTTTGATATATTAAGACTTCATAAGAGCCTGATATTTTTATTTTATAAATTTTTTTAATTTTTATAATTAGTTTTTTTATATAATCTTCTATCTTTTCTTTTATTCTATAATTAAAATTAATTGATTTTTGATTTATAAAAATAACTATATTATCTTCTTCAATTGTTAAATTCATAAAATCACCTATTTTATTGTATGAAAAAAAGACCTATAATGTCTCACTTTGTGGAATTAGGCCTTCTATTTCTTTTAATACTAAATCTTTTCCATCTCCATTTTCAGAAGAAAAAGTATAAATTGTATCTCCCATTTCTAGTTGTATAGTATCAAGTATTACTTTTTTATATTTTTCTATCTTTGATGGTGCAATTTTATCAGACTTTGTAGCTATTATTGTAACTGGTAAATTATAATATTTTAAGAATTTATACATTAGCATATCATCTTCACTTGGTTTATGTCTTAAATCTACTAATAAATAAGTTCTTTTTAAATTAGTTCTTTTTTCTAAATATTCTTCGATCATAAGTCCAAACTTTTTTTGTTCTTTCTTACTAACAGAAGCATAACCATAACCAGGTACATCTACGAAATAAAAATCATTATTTACTAAATAAAAATTTAAATTTCTTGTTTTTCCCGGAGTAGATGAAGTTCTTGCTAATTTTTTTCTATTACATATAGCATTCAAAAAACTACTTTTACCAACATTACTTCTACCTAAAAGTAAAAATTCATTTAAATTACTATCAGGATATTGACTTCTTCTAACAGCACTAACAATAAGTTCAACACTATTAATTTTCATCTAGCTCACCTTCTTCAATATATTTCTTGCATACTTTATCTAAATCATTTATAAGCATATCTACTTCTTCAAAAGATGGAATTTTAGCACCACTTGCTAATTTATGTCCTCCACCACCATATTTTTCTGCAACAGCATTGATTGCTGGTCCTCTTGATCTAATTGAAACTCTAATATAATTGTTTCTTACATCTTCGGTAGCAGATAACCATACAAGTATATCTTCTATATTATTAAAATCGTTAATTGAATCACCTGAAGATGCTGTATCTATCTTATATTTTTCAATAACATCATTAGTAACTTTTATATATCCGACACAATTCTCAGTTATTTTCATATTTAATGCCATATATCCTTGTAATTGTAATTCATTAAATGGTTTACTATAAAGTTTAGCATATAATTTGTTTATATCAATATTATATTCATCAAGCATTTTAGATATAGCTAAAAATGTGGAAGAAAGGCTATTATTAAATAAAAATCTTCCTGTATCAGACACTATACCAATAAATAATAATTCTGCTATATGTTTTGTCATTTTAAGACTAGTATTATTAATTAAATCGTATACCATTTCTGAAGCACTCGATTTATCTGGTTCAATAAATTCCATATCACAAAATGTTTCCATATGAGGGTGATGATCTATTTTAATACTATAATCATAATTAGTAAATTCACCTATATCTAACCTTTTTTTATCTGGTGTATCTAATACAATTAATAATGTATTAGTTAAGTTACTAAAATCTATATTTTTGTCTATTCTACCCATATAGTTAAATCTAGCAACACTTGTACCAATAACATAAACATTTTTACTTGGAAATGTTTCTTTTATTGATTCTTTCAATGCCATAGTACTACACATAGCATCTGGATCAGCATTAATATGTCTAGCAAGTACAATATTATTATATTTTTTTATTTCCTTAAATATCTTTTTATTCATCTTATTACTTCCAATCTATTATTTACTAAATTCATAAGTATCTCTAACAATCATTATTTCTTCATCAGTTGGAACAACTTCTACTTTAATTGTTGAATCTTCCTTACTTATAACTCCTTCATGTATATCCTTGAAACTTGCTATTTTATCATTCATTTCATCATCTATTGTAATACCTAAAGGTGCTAATCTATTAATTACTTCTTTTCTAACATAATTTCCATTTTCACCAACACCTGCTGTAAATATAATTCTATCTACAATACCATTTAATTCTAAATAATATTTACCAATGAATTCTGCTATTCTATTGCAATACATATTTAATGCTAGTATTGCTTTATGATCACCTTCTAATGCTGATTTTTCAACATCACGACAATCAGAATACCCAGTAATTCCTGCAAGTCCACTTTTTTTATTTAAATCATTAGTTATCTCTTTAATATCTTTTCCTGACTCTTTACATACATACTCTAAAATAGATGGATCAATTGATCCACTTCTTGTACCCATCATTAATCCATCAAGAGGTGTAATTCCCATTGTTGTATCATAACATTTACCATCTTTTACTGCCACTATTGAAGCACCACTACCAATATGACAAATAATTAAATTAATATTTTCCTTTCCAAGTCTTTCTTGCATTGTTTGAGTTATGTATTTATGACTTGTTCCATGAAATCCATATTTACGAACAGCATATTTTTCATACCATTCATATGGTACAGGATAAATATAATTTTCTTCTGGCATAGTTTGATGAAAAGCAGTATCAAATACAGCAACATTTGGCACTGTTGGTAATGCTTCTCTCATTGCTCTTATTCCTGCAAGATTACCTGGATGATGCAATGGTCCAAGTTTTGTTAATTCCTCAATGTCCTTCACAACTTCATCTGTAATTACTACAGAGTTAGAATATATTTCTCCTCCGTGAAGTACACGGTGACCTACTCCTTTAATTTCATCTAATGAAGTTACTACTTTATTTTTTAATAATTCTTCAATTAATACAGCAACAGCTTCATTATGATCTTTTAAATATCTTTCACTTCTTATTTTTTCTCCATTAATTTTTACATTCCAAAAGCAATCCTCTAAACCAATTTTTTCAATGTATCCACTAATTAATACTTTTTCTTCTGGCATTTCATAAAGTTGAAATTTTAATGATGAACTACCAGCATTAACACATAAAATTTTCATAAAATCTCCTCTTTTCTATGTATAAATATAACATAAAATAAAAAGTTTTTCTATAAAAAGAAAAACTTTGTTAAATATTAGTTACTTTCCTCTTTTGCTGTTACCACTAATCTATAATCATTATTACCATAACAAGTTATTAATGTTAATAATTTTTCATTTTCAATGTACTTATAATAACTATAATCATTTTTATTATATATTGTTATATCAATTACTTTAAATTTATAGCAAGCAATCTTAGTCATTAATATAATTTGATCGTTAACCTTTATATTTCTTAGATTACCAAAAACAGTTTTATTATTATGACCTGCTAAAATAATATTTCCAATAGAATCATCTAATAAAACAGAAGCTTTATGAACACCGATAACATTTTTATTTAATACAGTATCATCAGTTCCATTTAGAATATAGGCTTTTATATTTATACTTTCAATAGCCAAATAACCAAGATATTCTTCTGGAAGTTTTGTATTTTCTTTTGCATTAACTTCAATTATTTTTTCTTCAATTATTGGTTTGTTGATAACTATTTTTTCCTTATAACTATTCAAATAATCTTTATTTATAAATATACATAGTAATATTGCTATAGTTATTATTATAAGATTAATTACTTTTTTCATATTCTTCTTTTAAAATGTTTATTCCTATTGTTAAGCATATAAATATTAAATAAAGCATAACACTTTTATCAAAGGAACCAGTATTAGGAACTTCTATTTTTTCATTTGTCATAATAATTTTTACTATTTCATTTGTTTCCTCTATTTCAAAATATATTTTATCTTTATTTAATAAATATCCATAAGAAGGTTGTTTTTCAATAATAACATATTTACCTGCAACTAAATTAGTTAATGAAATTTTTCCCTCCTCATTTGTTGATCCTTTAAATATTAATTCATTTGTTTCTTCAAAATATAGTTCTATTTCTGTATCTTTTAATGGTTCTTTAGTGTTTTGATCAATTTTTAAAAACTCTAAGCCTCCTTCTTTTCGATGATTTACCATAGTTTTTTTAATAACCACATTATTTTCTTTAATTTCAAAATTTATTCTTTCATTACTCAATTCATAATATTTTATTGTTTCTTTTTCTAAAATATAATATTCACCATATTCTAAATCATTTAAAATTATTTTACCTTTTTTGTTTGTTCTTCCACTATAAACCAGAGTATTATCTTCTTTATAAATTTCAATTAATACTCCTTCAAGAGGTTTGTTTGATGAATAATCAACTTTTGTAAATTCTAAATCACCTTTTATTTTTTCATTTTCAATTATTAATTCTATATTGTTTTTACTAGCAGTTACTTCAAATTTATAGACTTTATCATTTATATTATACTCTTCGCTAGCCTTTATTTCTTTTAAATAATAATTACCATACATTAAAGTAATAACTTCTTCTTCATTATTTATTTGTATTTCTTTAATTAAATTATTATCTTTATCATAAAGACCAAATACTGAGCCAACTAACTTTTCATTAAAAGATCCAGTATCTTTATCAATTTTTTTAATTATTATTTCCTTACCTTGAATTATTAATGTTAATCCAAATTGTGAAGTTGTAACTTTACCTCTTGTTATAATGTCTTGAAGATTACTACTTTTAAATAATTTAAAGTCATTATTTACTTCTTGTTTTCCAAAAACAATATTTGAATATATTTCTTCCTTGGCTGTTATTGTTAATTTATTACCTGTGATAGAAAAATCAGCATATTTTTTATTTGTGACATTAAAATTACTTAATACATTATTAGTATCTTCAAGTACAATTGTTTCTCCTTTTTTCAAAACAAAACTTTGATTATGAAAACTTGGACTCTTATAGTGATTATCCACCAATGCTTGTAATTCATTTACTTCATTTAACCATAAATTGCCATTAACATTACCATATCTTGATTCTTTAAAAACATAATTTATGTCTGGTCTCAATACTCTCCATATCATTACTTGAGTTATACCATACCAATGTCTCCCTTCGTGATTTACATTATTATCTTTGTAACCATAACCATAATATGCCAGTAATTTTACTTTTTCTAAAGTTGCTATATTCAATCTTGAATTATCAATAATATTGGAATCGCCTTCATAGATTTCATGAGTATTATTTACAGCATCACTTGTATTTTGCATATATGTTTCAGGTTCAATACAATAGTAAGTATAACCATCAGTATTAGATACTACAAACCAACCATTATAATCCATTGAATTATAAGTCATGTCTTTAGCAAAAACATTAACTCCTGAATCTCCCCAATAAATTTCATATAACTTTCCATTATTTACTAAAGCTTTTGCCTCATAGCAAATAAGAAATAATAATATTGTAAATAATAAATATTTTATTTTTTTCATATTTTTTCCTCCTTGGCTAAACACTTTAACAAATAAAAAAATCATTGTAAAATGACAAATTTTTAGTTTTTAACAACACTTTTTTATAAAAAAGTGTTTTTCAACAAGAAATTGTTAATTTTAATACATTTTTTATATATTATTATATAAGTTTTAAAGTTTATAATTTTTTTCTTAAACAAGTTTAGATAGACAAAACAGCATTTTTGTAGTATAATTCTCTTTGGTTGATTCTTTTGTAAATTTAAATTTAAGGAGGAAAGAAAAAATGTTTAAACCAGATAAGACTTATGTCTTTGCATTAGGTGGTTTAGGCGAAGTTGGAAAAAACATGTATTGTATAATGCATGGAAATGAAATTGTAATAATAGATGCTGGTGTAACTTTCCCAGATGAAGAGTTACGAGGTATAGACTATGTTTTACCAGATTTCGAATTTTTGAAGAAAAACGAAAATAAAATAAAAACATTAATTATTACCCATGGACATGAAGATCACATTGGAGCTGTACCGTTTTTGGTACAGAATGTTAACATTCCATCAATATTCGCACCAAACCAAGCTTTTGCTTTGATAAAGAAAAAATTAGAAGAAAGAAATGTAAATTATAAGAATTTAAAAGTTTATAAAGAAACAGACAAATTAAAATTTAAAAATTTTGAAATATCTTTTATTAGAACTACCCATTCAGTACCAGATTCATTTGCAGTTGTTGTAAAAACACCTGATGGTACAATTGTTCAAACAGGAGATTTTAAAATGGATTTAACACCTATTGGTCCTGTAGCTGATTTTTCAAAAATGAGCAAAGTGGCTGACGAAGGTGTAACACTACTTATGAGTGATAGTACAAATGCCTTAGATGATGGATTTTCATTATCTGAATCTAAGGTTGACGAGGCATTACATGAAGTTTTTGCTAAACATCAAAATAATAGATTAATTATTGCAACCTTTGCATCAAATATTTATAGATTAAAACATATTATTGAAACATGTAAAAATTTTAATAGAAAAGTTTGCATCTTCGGTAGAAGTATGGAAAATAATATAAACATATCTATGGATAGTGGTTATATAGATGCAAAAGATACAATTGTATCTCCAGATGTTGCGAACACATTAAAGCCAGGTGAAGTAGTATTGCTTTGTACAGGTACTCAAGGTGAACCTCTTGCAGCTTTATCTAGAATTGCCGATGGTATTCATAAACAAATACATTTAAGACCCGATGATATAGTAATATTTTCTAGTTCTGCTATTCCTGGTAATGCCAGTGCAATTGCTAGAACTATAAATAATTTATATTTAAAAGGAGTTACAGTATATACAACAAGTAATGATTCAGAAATTCATGCTTCTGGACATGCCATGAGTGAAGAATTAAAATTAATGATTAGATTAATTAATCCAAAGTATTTGGCACCAATACATGGTGAATATCGTATGTTAAAGAGACATGCAAAAATAGGAAATGAATGTGGAATCCCAAAAGATAATACTTTTATTCTTGACAATGGTGATGTATTAGAGCTAAATAATAACACTGTTAAACATATAGGAAAAATTGAAGTATCCGAAACATATGTTGATGGTAGCAGAATTGGTGATGTGAGTGGTGCTGTGTTAAATGATCGTAAAATTATGGCTAGTGATGGAATACTTGTTGTAATTGCAAATATTAATATGGACACAAGAAATTTACTGGCTACACCAATGGTAACAACCAGAGGATTTATACTTATTAATGAAAATGAAGAATTAATTCAAAAAATAGAAAAAATAGCAAAGAAATCATTAGAAAAAGAACTAAAAAAATCTAAATCATCATATTTAGATATTAAGTCAGAACTAACAAAAGCAGTAACACAATTTATAAAAGAAGAAACAGGTAGAAATCCTATTGTATTACCGATAATATTGAACATAAAAAAATAACTGAATTAAATTCAGTTATTTTTATTTTATTATTATAATTCTTCTACTGGTTCTGCTTGTTTATGTTCATTGTTTTTTTCTATTATTTGTATTGGCTCTACAATTTTTTGAGGTTCTGGTTGTTTATCCTCTATTTTTGGATCAGATTTTACAACATTATTGTCATTAAATATCGATTTAAGTAAGAAAAATAAATTTGATATAGATAAACAATACAACATTATTTTTATTGACGATAAATTATCTGCAAAAAACAATGGATTATAATCAATTTTATATTTATAATATAACATCATATTTGTATCAAATTTTGCTCTTACTCCAATTATTATAATAACAATAAACATAATAACTGCTGTAAAATTAAACAATAGATTTTCACCCATTTTAGCTTTTTTAACAAATATACTTATTACAAATAAAATAAGAACCAAAGCAAATGGAATAAATACTGGAATAGCATCAAGAATTGGTTTTTCTAATCTCTTATAAGTGTTGATTATTCCAAACAATGTTAAGGCAAAAGCAAATAGTAATAATAAATACTTTAATACACTAAGTAATTTAGATAATATTTTATTCATAAATACCTCCTGCCTCAGTCACATACCATTCTGCTATTTTATTGACATTAGTAATCAAATTATTATAATTAAACATAATCAAATCTGTTGTATACTGTAATTTATTAAATATAGTATCCTTTGTTGTATCTGTTGCATAATAATATGAACTATTTTGAAGTAATTCGTTTTTAATAAATTCTGAGTATTTTTTTATTGAATCTATTTGATGAATAGTATAATTATCAATACTTTTGTAACTAGTTGAATCCACACTATATTTTTGTAATGAATTAACTATACTATAATTCAATAAAAATAAGCATTGATTTTGAATATCAGTAAATATATCATTATTTAAAAAATATAAATTATTAGCATCAAAGGTGGTAGTATTTAAATTATAATAATCACTTTCTTTTAATAATGCTACACATTTATCAATTTGACCTCCTGTACTTTTTAATACCATTCTTTTATTTTGATCCTTAATTATATCTGTGTTTGTTTTACTAGAATTTTTTTCAATTTTTTCAATTGTACTTTTAAACTGTTGGTATTGTCCACTATCATTTATATCATATGTATATTTGTAATTTACTTCACGATAATGATATAAATTTATAAGTAATAGGAATGAAGAAAGCATTAGTGCTATTATCAATAAACTATTACCAAACAAATCCAAGTATTCTTTCAATATATTTTTCATTTTTCCTTCCTTTCTATTCTATAACAGATATTTCATATTTATAGTATTTATCACTAGGATAATCACTCCATACTCTAACTACAAAATAATCTGTACTTTCTTTTTCTACTTTAGTTGACACTAATATTCCTGATTTCAATTTCTCAATTTTTCCAGATGATACTTCTTTATTGTTTTTTATTAACGAATAATTTAACATTGAAATATCAATTTCATTTTTAAATAATTGTTTTTTCTCAACTAATTTAACTCTATAATTTATACTTTCACTATTATCGTTTTTCACATAAAATGTGTATTCTGCCGCTGTTTCTTCACTTAGATGTTTTAAAAATGAATCAATTGTATCTCCAAATTCAACTGATGATTGAACAATAAATAGATCGCCTAGATCAAAATTTATCATTTGCTTAGGATTTGGCTTTATAAAGGCATAATATAAACCTCCTCCAAATAATGATAATGACAATAGTAATATAATTAATATTAATATATTTACTTTTTTATCTTTTTTAGGATCTTCAAAATCATATACTGGAACTTGATTTTCTGGTACTTCTTCAACAAAATTAAAATTTTCATCTATATCTAATATTTTGTTTTTTTTATAATATTTCTGTTTCATCATTTCCCTCCTGTTTTTCAGGTTCATCAAAAAGATTTTCTATTTCTTCTTGAATTGGGATTCCCATGTCATTATAAGCTTCATCTACTTGTTTTTTCACTTCTTCTGGAACCGGTTTGTTTTCTATGACCTCTATTAAATCTGATTTAGCATCCTCATCTATTTTAATATTTTTCTTATTTTTCTTTTCTTTTGATTTTGATGGTATTTTCTTAACTATCTTTATAACATCATATATAATTATTCCTAGAGAAGGAATTACTATTGCAACAATCCATCCTGTTTTGCTTATTAAAAATTGTTGCACAAATCCAGCTTTTGGTATTTTAAATATGTACTTACCAATAACATTATTCTCTGATACTGGATTAGAATCTTTTGTTGAATTATTATCACCCTTGGTAGTATAAAATCGTTCACCTTTTATAACATCAATTGAAACAATTTTATGAGTAATAGTTACCCCATTGGTAGGACCTGATGTTGAAACAAATGTTATTACATCTCCCACTTGGTATTCATAATTGTCATTTTGATATGTAATAATTATATCCCCAGCTTTAATTGTAGGATACATACTTTGCGAAAGAATAGTATAAAAGTTTATAGGAACCTCTGCTATTTTACCTTGCTTTTCTAATACTTTAATTACAGAAATATATCCAACTAAAACTATTATAATTACTATTAGAATCCAAAATACTATTGTAGATAATATTTTTAAGAATTTTTGTATAAATTTTTTCATAATTACTATTCCTTTCAGTATTAATATGCATCAATATTTACAAAACAACTAAATGTTCTTGAAATATTATCCAATTGATAATCTTCACTTATCCACATTTTAAAGACATAATGTGCTAATGCTTCATCTTGTACTACATTTTTATATAACACTTTTGAACCTTTTCTTATTGTACTATCTGGTAAACTATTAAAATTATTTATAACATCACCATTAATTGGTACTTCCTTGCCATTTTCAGTTAATAAGATTCTCACATATTTAGAATCAAGTGTACCTAAATTTTGTGTTAATGATATTTCATATGTAATTTCTGGTTTTTTCTTAGAATAAATTTTGATTGCAACATCAAATTCAAAATAATCCTCACTACCACTTAAATTTTTACCAACTTCATCAGGAGTAGAACCCGCATTCTTTATATCAATTCTATTTGTTCCTTCTTCATAAGAAAATACTACAGAACCTGACTGTATGCCATTTTCTTCACTTTTACTATATAGAGCAAATCTAGAAAATATTAAATATGACAAAACAAAAACAAGTAATATAAATAATAGTAGAAAAAATAAAACTGCTTTTTTTTCTTTCTTCTCTTTTCGTAATATCTCATTTGCTACTTTATCTGCTATTATTCTTTCTTGTATGTTCAATTCATTTATATTAGTTTTATTATTTTCTGAATTGTTCATATCACACCACCAATATTATTCTATATTACTATATTAACATAAATATATTGAAAAAAAAAGAGCAAATAAAAAAAACAATAATTTTATTGTTTTTTTATATTTTATTATCCTGCTGCTTGTACTTTTACTTTGAATGTAAATGTAGAAGTACCAGTAGTGCTTTCATTGCCATTAACTGTTGTTGGTAAATCATAAGTATCATTTACCCAAGCTTTAATAACATATGAATGTGATCCTGATGTTGTAAATACATCACTATCTACAACATAACCACCAGAAGTAATAACAGTACCATTTGTACCAGCTAAAGTTGATAGTGCAACACCTGTTGTTGCAGTACCAATCTCATAAGGAATAACTCCATCTTTTGTCATATTAATGTTAATATGATCATCTTTCAAGCCACCTGTTGCTGAATCTTCTGTTACAAGAAGTTGAACATCATATGCAATTCCAGTAGCTGCTACTGTACCATTAATAGTTGAATTAACAGTAAATTCAAGTGTTTCAGCATTATTAGTAGAATTTGTAGCATATGCATCTGTAGCTGAATATACATTTGTTAATGTTATATGATCAGTTTCTGTATAGCCTACATTTATAGTTCCGGTTGTAATAACATTTTCTTTACTACCAGTTCCTGTAAAAGTATACATTGCATAAGAAATTCCTACAACTGCTACTACCAAAACTAATATTCCTAGTATTGATAATATCAATGTTTTCTTTTTATCCATACTTTCTCCTTTTCTATTTTAAATTTTTATTTTAATCTTAAAATTAACTTAATGGTGCTACAGTTGAATCTACATTAACTTTTAAAGCATATTTGTAAACTTTAGCATTATCCCATAATTCAACTTGTGTATCATTATCAATCCACATTCTTAAACGGTATCCAGTAGTTTTATTACCGGCTGCAGTTGTATAGTCATCTGTTACATCTAATAACTTAAGTGCACCAGTTCTATTAGTAGTACCTGCAAATGCACTTGCAGTTAATCCACCAACTGGTTGACCATTAACTGTTTTCGCAGCAATAGTTGTTGGTGCTAAAGCTTGTGCATAATTTGTACCGTCAGTACGATTTGATTCAAGATAAACTTTTACATTTGATGCAGGTAACATATCATATCCTTGAGTGAATGTTCCTCCTGCTTCTCCACAATTAGTTGCATTCAAAGTTACACCCTCATCTAAAGTTACTGTACAAGATGAAGTTGTATTTTCTGTAAATGTTGGTACAATATTAATCTCATAAGGGATTGCTACTTTACCAGTTACATTAGTAGAAACAGAAAAATCAAAATATTCATCTCTTTCAATTCCAGCTGCATCTGTCATTGGTAATTCATCACTTAATGACAAACCTGCTTCTGGTTCTGAATAACTCATAGTAATAGTTCCAGTTGTAATAGTATTATCTTGTGCACCACTATTTGTAAATGTAAATGTTGCATAAGAAATTCCTACAACTGCTACTATTAAGATTGACACTCCTAGGACTGACAAAAATACCTTTCTTGAATTTTTTTCTTCCACAATAAATTCCTCCTTTACTATAGTTCAATAATACAATATTTTTTAAATCAAAGCAATAGTTTTTTTTAAAATTTTACACAATTATTTAATATTTAAAGTTTTTTTTGCTATCTTTGTTGTAACATGAGCAACTTCTTCATATGAAATATTTTTTATACTTGCAATAAATTCTGCTATCTTCTTGATATTGCTTGGTTCATTTTTATTTTCCCTTTCAGGTGATAAATATGGACTATCAGTCTCAAGCACTATATTTTTTAAATCAATTTCTTTAATAACATTTTTTAAATTACTGTTTTTAAAAGTAATTACTCCTCCTATTCCAAGTTTATATCCAAGCTGTATATATTTATTAGCCATTTCTAAACTTCCAGAAAAACAATGAATTATTCCAGTAACATTACTTTTTTTCAAAATATCGTAAGTTTCTTCGGTTGCATTTCTAGAATGTACAATTATTGGTAAATTATACTTTTTGGCCAAATTTATTTGTGACTCAAATAATTTTTTTTGTTGATCTTTATTATCTTTTTGATAATAATAATCCAAACCAATTTCACCTATACCCACAATTTTATCTTTATTTTCACTAATTTGCTTTTCTAATAATATTAAATCTTCATCATTAATGTCATTGGCATATTCAGGATGATACCCCAAAGTAATATAAATATTATTGTATTTTTTTGATAATTTAATATCCTCTGCATTATTTATTTTATTTGTTCCTCCTGTTATCATTATTTCTACATCATTACTCTTAGCAGATTGTATTATTTTTTCAATATCATATCCTTCATTTGAAAGATGTAAATGTGTATCTATCAACATATTAATACCTCCTATTAAATTATAACTTTTATTTAAAAAAAATGATACCATTAAAGGTATCAATTCTTTTTTGCTTTTAATAAAAACAATATTATTAACACTAAAAATAATATTTCTCCTATTTTTTCTTTAATAATTGCAGGAACTATTAAAAAAATTATTAATAGAAGCGATATAGATACTACAAGTTTCTTTTCTGTTATCACATTTTTCTCCCTTTTAATACCTATACTACGAAAATATTATAAAAAAATTTTATTTTAAAAATAAATAAAAAATAGTGTATTCTTAAAATATTTACACTATTTTTTACATTAAAGTTCAATTCTTTTGAATAAAACTTCTGGATTATTTAATTTATGATTATCTTTAATGTATCCAAATTTTTCTATTGATTCAATTGTATTATCTGTAATATTTAATTGCTCAAATATTCTTTTTGTTGTATCTGGTATAAAGGGTTGTAATAATACAGTAGCTATTCTTATAGATTCCAATAAATTATATAAAACTGTTTGTAATCTATCAAATTTTTCTTCTTTTGCTAAAGTCCAAGGTGTTGTTTCATCAATATATTTATTACAATTTCTAAGTAATTCGAAAATATTATCCAATGCTTCACTTATTCTTAATTCATTCATTTTTTCATCAACAATACTTTTTAATTCTATTGCTGTTTTTATTAAATCATCATCTATAGGTTCATTAGTTTTTGGATTACTAATAACCCCATTAAAGTATTTGCCTACCATTGTAATTGTTCTATTTACAAGATTTCCCAAAGTGTTAGCTAAATCTGTATTATATCTAGCCACCATTGCTTCTTCAGAAAAATTGCCATCATTTCCAAATGATACTTCTCTTAAAGCAAAGTATCTTACAGCATCAACTCCATAAGCTTCAATATATTCTCTTGGATCTTTATAGTTTCCGCTTGATTTAGATATCTTTCCACCATCTAATTTTAACCATCCATGTCCAAATACCTGTTTTGGTAGTGGTAAGTCCAAAGCTATTAATATAGCTGGCCATATAATAGTATGAAATCTTACTATTTCTTTTCCTACCAAATGTAAATCAGCTGGCCAGAATTTGTTAAACAATTCATCATTGTCACTTTCATATCCTAAAGAAGTAATATAGTTTGATAAAGCATCAATCCATACATATATAACATGCTTATCATCAAATGGTACAGGTATTCCCCATTTAAATGATGTTCTTGATACACACAAATCTTCTAATCCTGGTTTTATAAAATTGTTAATCATTTCGTTTTTTCTTGATACAGGCTGAATAAAATCAGGATGTGCTTCTATATATTCTACTAATCTATCTTGATATTTTGATAATTTAAAGAAATATGCTTCTTCCTTAACTATTTTTACTTCTCTTTGACAATCTGGACACTTTCCTTCTATAAGTTGACTTTCTGTCCAAAAGGATTCACATGGAGTACAATATTTACCTGTATATTCCCCCTTATAAATGTCTCCTTGTTCATACAACTTTGTAAATATTTTAGCAACTCTTTCTTGATGAGTTTCATCAGTCGTTCTGATAAAATAATCGTAACTTATTCCTAATTGTTCCCATAATTCTTTTGCATTTGCTACTATTTCATCAACATATTCTTTCGGACTTTTATTTGCTTCTTTGGCCTTTGCCTCTATTTTTTCACCATGTTCATCTGTTCCTGT